>CAKZTD010000221.1 GCA_937921595.1 uncultured Saprospiraceae bacterium | reverse complement strand
TAAGCTTAAATTTTCGAATGTTAATTATTTAAAAACTAACATAAATTTATTTTTGCGACCATTTTCAATCAGCATATATTTATCAAACAGAAGAAAGCCTGTGTTTACGGTCATGTCAAAGTTGTCGACTTTATCTTTGTTCACAGCAATAGCGTTTCCTTTGATTGCTCTTCTTGCATCACCTTTGGAGGAAACAATCGTTGTATGTTCAGCAATCAAATCTATAATGTTCAACTCACCATCCAGCAAGGATTTATCAACAGTAAAAGTGTTGTCTTGAAGTTCACTTGCAACGGTTTGAATATCTTGCTCGCTCAAAGAAAGTAAAGTTTCTTTATCTGTTTTTTGAAACATCATTTTTGAAACTTTCAAAGCACCTTCATAAGCTTCTTGTCCATGGACTCGAATCGTCAGTTCTTCAGCAAGGATCTCTTTGAGTTTCTGCGGTTGTTCTGCATATTCTTTTTCTAATGCTTCAACTTCTTCTCTTGATTTTAGTGTAAAGTATCTCATGTATTTTGGAGTGTCCTGATCACTTGATCGGATCCAAAATTGATAGAACTCAAAAGGCGAAGTAAACTTAGCATCGACCCATAGATTCCCTTTTTCAGATTTTCCAAATTTAGAACCATCTGATTTAGTCAAAAGGGGAGTGGTGACAGCGTAAGCTTTTCCACCGATGTTCTTTTTGATAAACTCTGTTCCTGAAGTAATATTCCCCCATTGATCGGAACCTCCCATTTGAAGCACACAATCATAATCATCATAAAGACACTGAAAATCATAAGCCTGAAGCAGTTGGTAACTGAATTCGGTAAAAGACAAGCCTGTTTCGATTCTCTTTTTCACAGATTCTTTCGAAGACATATAATTAATGGTCAAAGTCTTTCCAGCTTTTCGTAGAAATTCCAAAATATTCATATCCTTATAAAAGTCATAGTTGTTGACCAATAAGGCTTTGTTATCTCCGTTTTCAAAATCCAAATATTTTTTGATCAGCATAACCTGATACTGCAGATTAGTATCCAATTCTTCTTCAGATTTTAAAGTTCTTTCTTTGTCTTTTCCTGATGGATCACCAATACGGCCAGTAGCTCCTCCCATCAAAACAATAGGTTGATGACCAGAAAGTTGAAACAATTTTAATAATTGTAATTGCACAAAATTCCCAATAGTCAATGAAGGTGCAGTTGGATCAAAACCGATATATCCGATTACTTTTCCTTCTGATAGTTTTTCTTCAATTCCTGGTGTCAGTTGGTGGAGCATTCCTCTCCATTCTAATTCTTCTAAAAAATTCATATCTATTAATTTAAGCCTGCAAATTTATATAAAATTTCATTCCTTTGGCGTTTTTTATAAGAACTCTTTATAGAGACTTATTCTCAGGACGAAAAGTTCCATTAATCTTGTTTACTTTCTTACTTTTGAGTGATCTTGGAATTATCGGATACGATGTTTAAAATTTTAGTAAATTTCAAGGTCAAAGTAATGATCAAAAAACAATTTTATTTAGAGTTAGCTATCTAATTGACAATATTGTGAATCAATTGCTGAATCAAGGTTTTGTAAAAGTAAAAAAGCATACAACTTTTCACCAGCGTCAATATAAATGATGCAAAGTAATTTTGTATAATATTAAATCCAAACTATAAAATTTGAATCTTTCCTACTTCGTAGCAAAAAAAGTAGCATTATCGGGGCAGAAATCATTTTCTCGATTAATCATACGGATAGCCATTCTGGCTGTTGCTTTGAGCATCACTGTAATGATTATAGCTACCGCTTTGATCCGAGGATTCAAAAATGAGATTAGTAGTAAGATTTTTGGATTTTGGGGGCACATTCATATTATGGATACGAGTCTGTCTCATAGCATGGAAGCTGTTCCAATTGATCAAGATCAAACCTTTTATCCAACCTTAGATACACTTCGAAAAGTTACCTATCTGGACAATCCTTCAATATTAGGATATCGTATTGAAGATCAACTAGTTGAAAAGGAAACTTATGGCGGTGTAAAGCATATTCAGGTATTTGCCAATATCCCTGGAATCATAAAGACCCGAGAACAAATGGAGGGAATCTTTTTGAAAGGAATTGGGAAAGATTTCATGTGGGATAATATGGATGAGTATTTTGTCAGAGGAGAACGAATGGTTTTTGGGGATACCATTTCTCGAGATATTATTATTTCTGAACAAACTTCAAATAGGCTATTCCTCGATCTGGGAGATAAGCTGGTGATCTATTTTATCATTAATGAACAACAAGTTGCCAAGCGATTTTCAGTCAAAGGGGTTTACAAAACTGGTCTTGAAGAATATGATCAACGATTTGCCATTGTTGATATTCGTTTAATCCAAGATTTACTCAATTGGAATGAAAATGAGGTTGGTGGTTTTGAAGTGTTTCTTGATGATATTCGGGACATAGAACCGATCAATGAACACATCTATATGGAGGAAGTTCCGAATGATCTTTTTTCCCAAACGATAAGAGATAAGTTTCCTAGTATTTTTGAATGGCTAGGTTTGCAAGATATCAACGAAGTCGTGATTTTGATGCTCATGCTCATTGTGTCTATTATAAACATGATTACCGCATTATTGATCCTTATTTTAGAACGTACTAATATGATAGGAATCCTTAGGGCTTTAGGTGCAACGAATTGGGATATACAAAAGATATTTCTGTACTATGCGGGATATATTGTATGTCTGGGCTTGCTATTTGGTAATATCGCAGGCCTTCTTCTTTGTTTTTTACAAAAACATTTTGAAATCATAAGTCTTTCAGAGAAAGATTATTATCTCTCGGTGGCTCCAATAGAAATTGATTGGTGGTCTATTCTTTTTCTTAATATTGGAACGCTGGTAGTTACACTAGTCTTCCTAATCATTCCATCCTACCTTGTAACTAGAATTTCTCCAGTAAAAGCGATTAGGTTTAAATAATTTTAGAAAAGAAAAAAGAGGTCAATATTCTATCTTATTTAGAAGCTTTCTCCCTTCTGCACTTATTTACTTTTCATTTTTTTCACTTTACATGAAACATTTTTTTAATACATAAGTACAAGACCAGTAATAGAAAAAGTGCTGTATGCCAAAATGAAAAGTCAGGCTAAACCCCAGCAAGTACTTATGAAAACAATAAAAATTGCTGGTTTGTTTTTACTTCTTAGAATTGATTTTTTTCATAACTGATTGTGAATCAATTCAAAAGAATCATTACTTAAAGTACGAAGATGTTCACCTCATTTATTTGTGGAAACATTGTGGAAAACTTTAATTAAAATTAGTTAATATTTAGTTTACATTTGTGTCCGCTTCACAAGCGAACTCCCTATAATATACAAATGAGTAAACGACTAATTGAAATCTTGTAGTCAAGAATTTTCTGACTACATTTTAAACATGTGAAAACAACACCAGGAGGCTTTCCAATTCACGAAACACTTTTAAGAAATTTTTTATAAAATTTCAACTTGCCACACTATGATCACTATGTAGATTTAGTATTTATTTACTAATCCACTAGCTGATATGGAAATTTCTGGAAAATCATTTCACATTAATTTGAGATTAGAAAATATGGGATCTCAAATCTGGGCTAAATTCTTAGGAATAGGTTATCGTATTCTGGCTTACGTCAGGTGCTTACCAGCTAGAATTATTCGGGTTTTTAAACACCTTTGGAATGGATTACAATTTTTGTATCCTAGTCGACAGCAAAGGGCAGGATCCAAATCCAATTCAAGCTTAGTTCAGCGTATAGGATTCTGGTGGTTAGATTTTTCTTTCTATACTTTAGATTGTTTGGCGGTACCTGAGTTTTATGAGACCATAATGGACCTTGTAAAATTTAATTCCAGACCTCTTTATAAGTGGGAGATTACTTTAGCTCAATCTGTTTTTGGAAATTCTATAGATTACCGACGGGTAAGAATAGATGAGTACAGTGTTGCAGGTCCAAGGCAAAAAAAGTTTTGCTACGTTAGCTTTTATTTTATAAATAGTTGGGGACCCATGCAGAATTTTATTTTTATACATGAGATGACACACATCTGGCAGTTTGAAAAAATGGGCTCCATTTATATTCCCCATGCACTCAGAGCACAAAGCTCAATTATGGGATATAATTATGGTGGAGTTTCTGCTTTGAAAACTGGACTAGAGAAGGGAAAAAGATTCCTCTCTTTTAATTTTGAACAACAAGGGGACATAATTTCTGATTATTATCGGATAAGAGATGGCTATAAACCACAATGGGGAAATGCTTGTCGTCATGATCTTCCTATCTACGAATCATTTATCGATCAAATGAGAGAATTATAGTAGGCATTGACTTTCGTTTCAATGATTGCTTTAGTTTGAAAAAAGGAATGGATAAATACTTTGGGGATGTTCGTTCACACAATCGCTGTTTTATTCGAATCTGAGAATGTTTTAAAAAAACTGTTGCTATAACTCCGCAATTATACTCGCAACAAGAACTAATGGCTTTCTATTGATGTACTCAAAATCTAAAAATGGTTTTCACTTTTTTTGATAATCATTTGTTTTGAGTGCAAACCGGCTATTTCGAATGACTGTTCACGGTCAGACGGGTAGAATTTGTTTGATATTTTTCAAACTAATTTTGTATCGGTGTAAATCAAAGTCATCCACATTAAGGTTATCTAAAAATTATAGGCTGCTGGCTATTAAAAAAATCTTTTTAATCGTAAGTTTGCCTGAATAATTTATTAATCTAATGCAAACTTCCGGCAATTATGATTCGATATTATGCGAAAGTGAAAGGACAGCTCACAGAGTTGGACCAGCCGGGAGCTTCTTGCTGGATTAATATATCTCCACCTTTTAATCATGAAGAACTGGGGGATGTCGCTCAAGAGTTTGACATACCTTTAGATTTCTTGACGGATTCTCTCGATATTGATGAACGATCTCGTTATGAACGGGAAGAAGATGTACGACTCATTGTCGTCAATACACCTATACTCAATGATATAGACACAGAAAACGAACCTATATATGTTACCGTTCCGATTGGTATTATCCTAACACCGGATTATACCATCACGATTACCTCTCACGAGAATCCGGTCTTACAATTGTTTTTGGATAACAAAATCAAAAACTTTGATCCGGGGACAGAGGCACTATTTGTACTACAGATTTTGGAACAAAATGTATATCGATTTTTGACTTGTCTAAAAAAGCTTAACCTTAAGCGTAATCTTATTGAGAAGGAGCTTTACGACTCTAGTAAAAACAAAGAGTTGAAACAGCTTTTGAGTATTGAGAAAAGTTTGGTTTATTTCGTAAACACCCTCAGTTCCAATGAACTTTTGAAAATGAAAATGAAGCGATCGGATTTTCTTAAAATTCGTTCCGATGAAGATCAAACTGATCTTTTTGAAGACATTATCATTGACAATAGTCAGGCACTGGAGATGGCAAACGTTTACACCAACATCCTTAACGGGACCATGGAAGCATACGCCTCGATCATTTCAAACAATCTGAATGTTGTAATTCAACGTCTTACGCTGATAACAATTATTCTGATGGTACCGACTTTGGTAGCTAGTTTATATGGTATGAATTTAAAAGTTCTACCTTTTCAAAATGATCCAAATGCTTTTGGTTATATCCTTATTTTTTCCATTGTAATCAGTTTAATTTTAGCATGGTGGTTTCGTAGAAAGCGCTTGTTTTAAAAACGTCAATAAATTCGGCTCTTTTTCTTTGAAAACAGGGCGTTTATTGGCTAGTTTTTAATAGTATTTAGTGAGTAAATTTACTAAATACAAGGCTTTATATATGGATATTTCACTAATTTGCTTAGATGGGGTTTTGAGAATTTTAAAAGTTACCAACATTTCTGATTTTATGTTAGCAACTTTATGTTGCTGATTATCAGTGGTTTAGTTTTGTTATACACATCCTGTTGGTAACTTATAAAACGAATTTTATCCTTTATTCGTATTTTAGTGATATCAAAATAGAAAGTACTATGAGTGAAACACTATGTCCTCTCTATATTGCCCCCATTACAGGCTAAAACAAGAAGGGAAATCACTCTGATTTCAAGCTTTTTTTGAATTTTTGATCCTACTATCACAGGGTCAATAAGTCGGTGTCGAACGACAGTGTCATTGATTAGAGACGCTATGACTTTCTAAGACGCAAATCGCCCTCCATTCGATATTTTGTCGATATGGTTACTGGGAGAGAAGTGATTTTAATTAAATTTTAAATTTATTTTTTATGAGTACAGTTGTTGAACCAATATTAGAAGACAATCCAAACCGATTCGTGTTGTTTCCAATACAGCATGATGATATCTGGGCTTGGTACAAAAAATCAGAGGCTAGTTTTTGGACTGCTGAAGAAATTGATTTATCACAAGACTTAATCGACTGGACAAAGTTGACTGATGATGAAAAGCATTTTGTAAAACATGTATTAGCATTTTTTGCTGCAAGTGATGGAATCGTAAATGAAAACCTTGCTGAAAACTTCGTCAGTGAAGTTGGATATACAGAAGCAAAGTTCTTCTACGGTTTCCAGATTATGATGGAAAATATCCATTCAGAAACTTATTCTCTATTGATCGATACTTATATCGAAGACACTAAAGAAAAAGATTATTTATTCAATGCTATTGAGAATCTTGACTGTGTCAAGAAGAAAGCTGATTGGGCTTTAAGATGGATTGATAATGGTTCTTTCGCTGAGCGTTTAATTGCATTTGCAGCAGTAGAAGGTATCTTTTTCTCTGGATCTTTTTGTTCAATTTTTTGGTTGAAAAAACGTGGCTTGATGCCAGGTCTTTCTTTCTCCAATGAGTTGATCTCAAGAGACGAAGGAATGCACTGTGATTTTGCATGTATGCTTTATAATGATCACATCGTCAATAAATTATCTAAAGAGACTATTCGCACCGTAATTGAAGATGCAGTGAATATTGAGAAAGATTTTGTCTCTGATGCACTTCCAGTAAAATTGATCGGAATGAATGACGAACTGATGTGTCAATACATCGAGTTTGTTGCAGATCGTTTATTGGTTTCATTAGGTAATGAAAGAATTTATAATGCTGAAAATCCTTTCCCTTGGATGGATTTAATCTCTCTACAAGGAAAAACTAACTTCTTCGAAAAACGTGTTGGTGACTACCAAAAATCTGGTGTCATGACTGATCGAGACAAGCAAGTTTTTACCCTTGACGAAGACTTTTAAATCATATAGTAATGTGGTCATGTAATTTATCACCATATGACAGCATATACTACATGTACTTACACTTGAAACTAACGACCGGTTTACGATTGAGAAATTTGAAGAAACACTAAACAATTAATACTAACTCCACCTTTTTAAAGATTAAATATGCAAGTAATTAAACGAAGTGGTAAAAAAGAAGATGTCAGTTTTGACAAAATCACCGCAAGAGTAAAAAAATTATGCTATGGATTAGCAGAAGTCTATGTATCACCTATTGAAATCGCTAAGAAAGTTATTCTTGGTTTATATGATGGCGTGACAACAACTGAATTAGATAACCTAGCTGCTGAAACTTCAGCATCTATGGCAGCTCTGCATCCTGATTATGCCCTTTTAGCAGCACGTATTGCTGTATCGAATTTACATAAAAATACAGATAAGTCCTTCTCAAAAACGATGACTGACTTATACAATTACATCGATCCAAAAACTCAAGATAAAGCTGGATTGATCAGTGATGAGACTTATACAATTATTCAAGACAATAAAGATAGAATCAACTCGGCTATCATTTATGATCGAGATTACTCTTTTGACTATTTTGGTTTTAAAACTTTAGAACGTTCTTATTTATTAAGAATGGACGGTGAAGTTGTAGAACGACCTCAACACTTGTTGATGAGAGCTGCTGTAGGTATCCACGGTGAAGATATCGATTCAGCAATTGAGACTTACAACATGATGTCTGAAAAATGGTTTATTCATGCAACACCAACTTTGTTTAATGCAGGTACACCAAAACCACAATTATCTTCTTGCTTCTTATTGAGTATGACAGAAGATAGTATCTCTGGTATTTTTGATACTTTAACTCGATGCGCAAAGATTTCTCAATCTGCTGGTGGAATTGGACTAAGCATTCACAATGTAAGAGCTCAAGGAAGTTACATTAAAGGTACTGGTGGAACATCGAATGGTATCGTTCCAATGTTGAAAGTATTCAATGATACAGCAAGATATGTTGATCAAGGTGGAGGAAAAAGAAAAGGTGCTTTTGCAGTTTATTTAGAACCTTGGCATGCGGACATCAAAGAATTTTTAGACCTTAAGAAGAATCACGGTAAGGAAGAAATGCGTGCAAGAGATTTATTCTATGCCATGTGGATTTCTGACCTTTTCATGGAAAGAGTAAAAGCAGATGCTGAATGGTCATTATTCTGTCCAAACGAAGCTCCAGGTTTACATGATTGTTATGGTGGAGAGTTTGAAGCTTTGTACCACAAATATGAAAAAGAGGGTAGAGCTCGTAAAACGATTAAAGCTCAGGATCTTTGGTTTTCTATTCTTGAATCTCAAATCGAAACAGGTACTCCGTACATCTTATATAAAGATGCTTGTAATAAAAAATCTAACCAGAAGAATCTTGGAACCATCCGTTCTAGTAACTTATGTACAGAGATTATTGAGTACACTGCTCCTGATGAAGTGGCGGTTTGTAACCTTGCTTCAATCAACCTTTCTAAGTTTGTAGTAGATGGAAAATTTGATTTCCAAAAATTATATGACGTTACTAGGATCGTTACTCGTAACCTGAACAAGGTGATTGATATCAATTACTATCCAGTAATAGAAGCAAAAAATTCTAACATGCGACACCGACCAATCGGTATCGGTGTACAAGGTTTAGCAGATGCTTTCATCATGATGCGTTATGCATTTGATAGTGCTGATGCCAAACGTTTGAACAAAGAGATTTTCGAAACGATTTACTTCGCTTCATTGACTGAATCTAATGCACTTGCTCAAAAAGAAGGTGCTTATAAAACATATAAAGGTTCTCCAGTTTCAAAAGGAGAATTACAATATGATATGTGGGGTGTTACACCTTCTGATCGTTGGGACTGGGCGAATTTGAAAAAAGACATCAAGAAAGATGGTGTTAGAAATAGTTTGTTATTGGCTCCAATGCCAACGGCTTCTACTTCTCAGATTCTTGGAAACAACGAATGTTTCGAGCCTTATACTTCTAACATTTATTCTCGACGTACCCTTTCTGGTGAGTACATTATCGTCAACAAACATTTGTTGAAAGATTTGATTCGCTTAGGATTGTGGAATGACGAAATGAAACAAAAATTAATGGCAGCCAATGGATCTGTTCAAGAGATTCCAGAGATTCCTCAGGAGTACAAAGATCTTTATAAAACGGCGTATGAATTGAGTCAAAAAGTTATCATCGATATGTCTGCTGATCGTGGAGCATTTATCTGTCAGTCTCAGTCACTAAATCTATTCGTAGAAAACCCGAATTTCGGAAAGCTTTCTTCAATGCACTTCTACGCATGGCAAAAAGGATTGAAAACAGGAATGTACTATTTACGATCTAAAGCGGCCGTCGATCCAATTAAATTTACCCTCGACAAAAAGCATCAACGTGTAGGTATCGCTGACGCTGCTGACGCTGCTCCGGTAGCGACAATAGTTACAAACGAAAATGGTACTACTTCTACCAATGGTCTTACGTTAGCACCTGTTGAAGCTTCTGAGGCTCAGGTCTGTAATTTGGATGATCCAGATTGTCTAATGTGCGGATCATAAATTTTAAATTAAGTTCAATAACCGTTGAACTCTTGTAAAACTTACTTGATGGATAAAATTTTATCCAACAAGTAAAATCAACAAACTGTATTTAGAGATGGTGAGTTTCCTCCGGGATACTCACCATTTTTTTTTGAACTTACCCACCGAATTCCTGCTCATTTGCATCTTTCATAAAAAAGACCAAAGCATATGAGTTCTATAAAAAAACTAATCGGTTTTCTATTAAGTGTCAATCTTCTTTGGAGCGGGGTGAATTATTTTCAGGATTATTTTTCTAATTCAATTGAAGTAGAATTTCCAGAAGTAGAGATAGAAGAAAAAGAAATCATTTACATCAATGGTGTAAAATGTTATCGTCCAAAAAAAAAGCCTTGATGCCTTTGGTTGATAAAATAGAAGAAAAAGACAACTTCCTTTTTTGTGATCAAATAATTCATGAAAATCCCCGCTTCCCCGAAGGGCAAGATAGCTTAATGAGTTTTATCTATAAAAATTATCAGTTTCCAAATAAGGACCTAAATGACAGTGGTATTTTGGTAACAGTTGTAGGCGTTTTTATTGATAAAAATGGAGATCCTTATGATGTAAAAATAGTACGACCTGTTCACGAATATCTAGATCAAGAAGCGTTGAGATTGATTAAACTTATAAAGAAATGGGTGCCTGCATTAAATCATAACGGAGAAGCTGTGAAGTCACTATATTACATTCCTGTAAGAGTGCATTTAGAATAAATAAAGAGGATAACTTAAAATCAAAATGAGAATCAAAATCAAAAAATAGACTTCAGCATGCTTTTGATTTTTCAGGTAAACTAATGAACAGAAGTTTTGATTTAGTAGATTTTTAAATTGAAAAACTAAACCCATTTTGATTTTGATTTTGATTGAAATTTTGATTTAGTTTTTGATTCATACTTAACACAAGACTCAAAAAAAAAGATTTTGAAAAAAATAACCTCTATTCTCCTTTTAGCATTTAGTTCAAATCTTCTATTTGCACAAGAACTTAAGGACCAAGATGAGATGTTCACTCCTTTAGAAATCATGGCCACATATCCTCATGGAAATGACAGTTTAAGAAATCTTATTTATACAAATCTTAAATGGCCTGATCCCATGTTTTGTGGAGAAGGAATAGTTGTCATAAAAGTTGTAATCGATGATTGTGGATTGCCTATGGATTACGAAGTTGAAAAAGGTATCGCAGAAGTTGCCGATAAGGAAGCATTACGTGTTGTAAAACTTATCAAGAAATGGAATCCGAGTATTCGGAGAGGAGTAGCGATTACAAGTGATTTTTATATCCCTGTGAAATTTAGGTTGGATTGATATCTCGGAAAGAATCAAAATCAAAATGAGAATCAAAATCAAAAATTAGCCTTAAAGCAGGCTTTTGATTTTTTAGACAAATTAATAAACAGGAAATTTGGTTTAGTAGTCCTTCAAATTGAAAAACTAAACCCATTTTGATTTTGATTGAAATTTTGATTTGATATCCCTCAAATGTTAAAATTTCATAAGCTGTGCAACCCCTAAAAAATCCTTTTGTCTTTAAAGCAAACAACTAATAACCAGATGAAAAAAGTAAGCCTCCCATTACTACTAATCTTTTCATTTACATTATTTGCTCAAGACGACGATTATTGCCCTTGTCAAGAAACGCAGTCTCAAGAAGCAGAATTTTCTAACTATTTTACTTCTATTAATAATCAAGTTGCTGTTTTCATTCAAGAAGAGAGTAGTGTTTCATTTATTCCGGAAACCATTGAAGAACCAGGATTGATCCTTATAGAATTGCCTAAAGAAGAAAAACCAAAGCCGGAAAAATCAGATAAATCAGAGGAGATTGATGAAGAGGATATTGAAGACAAGGTCGAGATGCAAAATGAGGCTCGACTATCTAGTTTAAAAAAAGTCAAAAAGAAGAAGAAATACCGTATCAAACGCAAAAAGAAACCAAGGAAATATAAGGGGAAATGCCCTTTTTTCTAAAATTATTATTCTCAAATACTACCATGATACTTATGCCAGTTGTTATAAAATAGCTGGCATTTTTTTGTGCAAAAAAAGTTAGATTAAAGGAACTTCATCCCCATTTTTTCGTTTAGATAAGATTCAGATTTACAGGTGAAATATTTTTTTATATCAATATTTTAATGCTTAATTCATAAAAATGCCAAATCTATCGAATCGTGGGAATGATGCTCCTAGCTCTCCAATTAGAAAATTAGCATCATTTGCTGAACAAGCAAAAACGGCTGGTAAACAGATTTTTCATTTAAATATAGGGCAACCAGATATTCCATCACCTAAGGAAGCTTTGGAAGCAATCAAACAAGATGAAAGTGATGTTGTTGAATATGGCCCTACTCAGGGTAAGCCATCTCTCAGAAGAATTTATGCAAACTATTATCGAAAATTTGAAGCCTATTTAGAAACGGAGGATGTCTTTGTGACAACAGGAGCCTCGGAAGCAATTCTATTTGCGATGGCGGCATGTTGTAATCCTGGAGATGAGATCATTATACCAGAACCTTTCTATGCGAACTATACTGGATTTGCAAACTTCTGTTCCGCTAAGATAGTTCCGATTCCTTCTTATTTGGAAGATGGTTTTAACTTACCAGAGATTGGACATTTTAAAAATAAAATAACAGATCAGACCAAGGCGATATTATTGTGTAATCCTGGAAATCCAACCGGTAAAGTTTACTCCAGAGAAGACCTCATTGCGATCCTTGACTTGGTTATGGAGCATGATCTTTTTTTGATCGTTGATGAAGTGTATAAAGAATTTTGTTACGATAAAAAGTTTATTTCTGTTCTTGAGTTTGAACAAGCAAAAGAACATGTCATCGTAGTAGATTCAGTCAGCAAGATTTATAGTCTTTGTGGAGCGAGAATTGGCTTTCTAAGTACTAGAAATAAAGCCATCCAATCAGCTGTTTTAAAATTTGCACAAATGCGATTGTGTCCACCTCATCATGGGCAACAATTGGCTGAAGTTTCTTTCCAATATCGTTATCCATATATCGATGAAGTCAAAGGCGAGTATCGATTGCGAAGAGATACCTTATATGCTGAACTTCAAAAAATAGAAAACATTTCCATTTACTTGCCTGAAGGTGCATTTTATATCATTGCAGGTTTGCCAGTCGATGATGCGGAAACTTTTTGCCAATGGCTTTTAAGTGATTTTTCTTATAAAAATAAAACCGTAATGTTTTCCCCTGCTGCCGGTTTTTATCATGATGAGTCTTTAGGTAAAAATCAAATCAGAATCGCTTTTGTTTTAAATCCGGCGGCCATTCGAGAAGCTATGGAATGCCTTCGAGAAGGTTTGAAAGTATATAATAAAGCTTTGGTTTCAACAAGTCAGGGAGCTTGATTGGCTTTTTAAAACATGATGCCTTGCCCTCTTTGATAATTTTATTTTCAATAAAAAAACATTAACTTGGATTCGATGATTTAAGGAATCAGGAAATTAATATTTGCTGAGCTTAAGCTTCTGATTATTCACAAGAACTCAAAAAGATTCAAAGTCAACAAATGCCAAATCCTTACGAAGATTTTTTCAGCAATCCAAAAAAGGAAAACGAGCAGGAAGCTCCTAAAGAAGAATTCAAACCTATAGAATTCTCTAAAGACGAATTACCTATTGATCAAAAAGAGCCTTTAGACGAAGTCTTGGAAAGTGTCAATTTGTTTAGGGAAAAGGCACAAGCTTTTTCAAAATTACTAAGCGAAACGAAAGCTGTTGATCATCGAGTCGTCAATAATATTGCAAGACTATTTTTGGTGTCAGAAGACAAACATGACCAGCAATCTCTAGCTGGTGAAAAAGAATATCATACTTTACTACAAAGTAAATTTACATCTATCATTCATCCAATGAAAGAACTGGCAAAAATCCATTTGGATACGGTCAAGCAATTCAATCGGGATATCGATAAAAACTATTATTCCATTGAGAAAATGGATCGGGAAGTTAAGAAAGAAAAGGAACAAGCTGTTGATGGGATTAATCTTCAGAGACAAATCTTAGCTGATGCTGCAGATGATTTACAAACCTTGGAATCAGCTTTATCTGATACAGAAAAGCGAATCAAAAATTACATCGATGTAGGAGGAGGAAATAATATCTCGACTTCAGAGGTTGCGCTTTTAAAATCTAATCGAACCAGCTTAACATCAGGTCGTGATGCTCAATTTGATTATTCCTTTTTTAAAATAAATATGATTGATAAAACGGCGATAAGCCTTGGGGTCTATTTGAAAGAAACCACTTCCCAATATCTTGGAAAATTGATGACTGCTTTTGAAATAAAATAGTAGTTCATTGGTTTTTAGAAAAAAGTCTTCAGGACTTACCGTTAAGACAAGTCCTGACTCACATTATATTAAAATTCGGATTATAGACTTTTATTTAAAATTCGAGAAATAAACATGTTCGCCTTTCACTTGAAAGATTTGCTTTAATTCCTCTCCTTTACTTTTTACTTTGATCATGTAATTTCCATTCGTAAGATTTTGAATATTGACCGCTTTATGGAAACCGTTATGGTTTTTTACACCTTCAGAAAAATAGACCAACTTTCCTTTCATATCAGTGATGCTCACATAAGTATATTTTTGCTCAAGATTCGCCAATTGAATTTCTATAGTCTTAGATTTGATCAATTTAGTCTTTGCAATGACCGGAGGTGGAGTAGGTGTAAATGAGAATGCTGAAAAGGTAGTTGTCGCTGCAAATACCATGGTTGCTAAAAATGACTTTTTCATAATTGTTAAAATTTAGGTTTCTTGGATTTTTATAAAATTATTAAATGGTTTGTATTAGAAAGACGATTGGGAATTCAAAAGGATGCAGCAAAATCTCCTTCCTTAACATGCTTTCGATGAACGTATCATTTTTTCTGCCGAACGTCATTTTATAGTCTACTAGAAAAATGACTTTTCTCCTTTTTTAAGTGCTTTCCACCTCTTTTTAGATAAAAAATGCCCTTCGTGAATGTTTCCAATCTATAATCAAAACCGATGGAACATAGATTTTCAACACACGAAAGGCCTCAAAGCTTGAACTTTATTCCAAGCTAAATATAAGATGAGCTATGAAAAGTATTATTGGGTATCGCTACTGATACTATTAACTATATATTTGAACAGTTCTAGAAAGGTTACCTGCTATTTTGGATAGGAGATTATTTTTGTTATTTTGAGAAGGAAAATATAAATAGGAATACTAATTTAAATTCTCTTTAAACGCTATACAATGAAAAGAAGAGCCATTCTCAAATACACAGCTTTAGCCACAGGCGCAGCCATTGCTGCTCCGCTAATGACGACCCTGCTCTCAGGTTGTCAAACAGATGCTGTGGCCAAGCTTCCAGATTA
Source organism: uncultured Saprospiraceae bacterium (assembly GCA_937921595.1). GTDB lineage: Bacteria > Bacteroidota > Bacteroidia > Chitinophagales > Saprospiraceae > JAHDHW01. Next base: position 6,780 of record CAKZTD010000221.1, on the reverse strand, counting down.
CAAACCCGGTTTTTTTAATGATACCGAATTTTCTATTTTGAAAAAAATGGTCGATTTAATTTTACCAAAAACGGATAGCCCATCTGCAACTGAAGTCGGTGTCCAAAACATCATCGATAGTATGGTGGGAAAAGTTTATAAAGACGAAGAGAAAGGAGAATATCAAAAAGCATTTAGAGGTCTTTTAACCTACCTGAATGGAGATGCAGAAGATGCTACTTTTAAAAATGTAATCTCAAACCTTTCTTTGAAAAAACTTCAGGAAATTAATGATACAAAAGACGAAAATCTGAAAGCCGTTAAGGATTCGTTTTTACATCTCAAGCAACAAACTGTTGCTTATTACTTGTCAACGGAAGAAGTCGGAAAAAATCATTTAAATTACTTACCCGTGCCAGGAGAATACCAAGCTTGTATTCAGTTGGCTGATGTGGGTGGCAAAGCTTGGGCATTATGAGTTTCAATCAAAAAGGAAAAGAAGAACGCACCTACGATGCGATCGTTATCGGCTCAGGTATCAGCGGCGGTTATGCTGCGATGGAGCTTTGTAAAAAAGGATATAAAACTTTGGTTTTGGAAAGAGGCCGAATGGTCAAACATGGAGATTATCCAACAGCGAATGATGATCCCTGGGATTTAGAAACCCAAAACATGGTGAGCGCAGAAGAACTTGCTCAGCATTATTTCAAACAGAATCGCTTGCATTGGTGGGTGAGACAAGATCACTTGCATTGGATCAACAAAGATGATGAATATCCTTATGATGAGGTGAATCGCTTTGATTGGATTCGAGGTCATCATGTTGGAGGACGTTCGATTATGTGGGGAAAGCATTGCTACCGATGGAGTGATATTGATTTCGAAGCCAATGCAAAAGAAGGTGTCGCAGTGGATTGGCCAATCCGTTATAAAGACATCGAACCTTGGTATAATTATGTAGAAACTTTTGTCGGGGTTTCTGGTCAAAAGGAAGGATTAAAGCAAGTACCTGATGGTGTGTTTTTGCCTCCGTTTAAATTAAATTGTGTAGAACAACACATGCGCGAAGCTGTGGCAAAAATATATCCGCAGAGAGTTGTTACTCCTGGTCGAGTTGCGAATTTGACCACCTATGATCCTAAAGTTCATCTGGGAAAACGTGGTCAGTGTCAAACGAGAGATCGATGTGTTCGAGGCTGTCCTTATGGTGCCTATTTTAGTAGCCTTTCGGCAACTTTGCCAGTGGCTGAAGAAACAGGGAATTTATGGATGCGAGCAGATAGTATTGTCCATGAAATTGTTTATGATAAAAAATCAGGAAAAGCTACTGGCGTTCGAGTAAAAGATGCAGTTACTGGGGAAGAGTTCGAGTACTTTTCAAGAATTGTATTTTGCAATGCAAGTACGATTGGAACGACTGCCATTTTATTAAACAGTCGATCAGAAACTTTCCCAGATGGTTTAGGAAATGGAAGTGGTGAATTGGGACATAACATGATGGATCATCATTATGGAATGGGAGCTTCGGGAACCATGGAAGGTTTTGAGGATACTTATTATCAAGGTCGAAAACCTTTAGGGTTCTATATTCCTCGTTTTAGAAATATCGGAGGAGATACTGATCGAAAAGATTATACCCGAGGTTTTGGATATCAAGGTGGAGCTCGTCGAGGGCACAATATTCCTGCAGGAGCTGTCGGAGCAGATTTGAAAAAATCTATTTTTAGTCCAGGTTCCTATAATATTTCGATGACTTGTTTTGGTGAACTTTTACCTTATCATGAAAATAAGATGTTCCTAAATTTTGATAAAAAAGATAAGCATGGAATGCCGATGATTACTTTTGACGCCAAGCTTAGAGAGAATGAAAGAATACTTAGAATGGATGGGGTAACTTGTGCAGAGGAGATGTTGGAAGCAGCTGGCTGTAAGAACATTACTTCTTATAATGAGGCTACAGCTCCTGGCGCTTGTATCCATGAAATGGGAACCGCTAGAATGGGGAATGATCCAAAGACAAGCGTTCTCAATAAGTGGAATCAGATTCATGATGTTCCCAATGTTTTTGTAACAGATGGGGCTTGCATGACCAGTTCTGGAACACAAAATCCGAGTATTACTTATATGGCTTTGACTTCGCGGGCGGTTGATTATATGCATAAGCAGGTCAATGCTGGAGTTTTGTAGGGAAAAAATGAGTGAATGACTGAATGTAATAATGAGTGAATGGGGCCTCCTAGATGTGAAAGAATAGAGCTTGGTTTATGGCTGCTGCTGTTTAACAGAACTCCAAATTCAATCACTCTCTCATTCACTCATTCTGATAAAAGGTTTTTCTAGAATGATGAGTTTTTGATATGAAAAGTTATATAAGCAACATCTTGATTTTGTTAAGCTTAAGTAGCGCTCTATTTTTTGGCTGTTCCGATCAGGACAAGCCAGAAAACAAAGCTTACTCATTTTTTGTAGCAGGTCATACTTATGGAAAGGCAGGAATTAATAATGTTGGGTTTCATCCACCGTTTAAAAATAAATTAGATCGAATCCGTGATCATCATCTGATGTCATTTGGTGTTCTGACTGGAGATATTGTCTATGAACCTACTGCTCAAGATTGGCAGGAAGTCGATGATGATATTGCAAAATTAGGAATCGAAGTCCACATTGCTCCAGGTAATCATGAATATCGTGATCCAGCAATGATGGCTCAACGTTTTGAAAAAACATATTATCGTTTTATTCAAAAAAATGATCTCCATATTATTCTTGATCCTAATTTTGATCATTGGAATATCTCAGGAGATCAATTGGATTTTTTAAAAAATACTATAAAAGAATCTTTCGAGAAGGTTGATAATATTTTTGTTTATTTTCATCAAGTACTTTGGTGGGATTCCAACAATGAATTCGCTCATCTTCGATTGAATTCAAAAGAAAATCGAGACCCCAAATTGAATTTTTGGAAAGAAGTACTCCCTCTTTTTGAACATACAAACAGACCCGTTTTTATGTTCGCAGGAGATGTTGGTGGTGCTGGGTGGAGTGATGCTTGTCTTTTTGATCAGCATAAAAACATCCAACTCATCGCTAGCGGAATGGGGAAGGGGCAAGGTGATAATTTTTTAATAGTTGAGGTTGATGAAAGTAAAAAGGTACAAATTAATTTGATTGCGTTAAATGGTGATGATGAAAATGCCTTAGGTAAATTGGAAGATTTTTGTCACATCAAAAAACCAACTCCTAAAGAAGAAATATCTATCACTTTAGCCATGGATAAGATTCAATACAATGGATTCCCTTTTAAGATGTCTCGCAAAGCAATGGAAGGTATGAAAGGTGAGCCGGATAGTATTGTTGAACCGAAATACGAATGTGGTCCTTTTTCAGAAGATTGGCAAGAGGTGAAATTCTATCAATATTTTTATGGAACGATGAATTTCATTGTCTATGAAGAAAAGGCGGAGGTTCAAGATCTTATCTTTAGTTCAAATGAAAAGATTGAAATTGGAGGCTCCGTTTTGGATGCAAGCATGGATATTGAAACGGTTGCTAAGCAATTGAATATAAAACTTACGGAGAAGCATAATCGAAACATCATTGAGATAATACCTGAAGAGGGTTGGGATGAATATTATTATTTAAAATTTAAAAACGGAGCTTTACATAAATTTGACCGTTTCGAACCTTGTTAGCTGTTCAAAAATACTTACTTTGCAAGATGCCCCTAGATGATCAATATAGCGAAATTCGAGACCTCAATATTAATGAGACCAATTCTGAGGTTTTGCATGTCAACACAACGCTTTGGGATAATCATTTGCTCAGGTATGAACGCAAAGCAAATCTAGGTTGCGCAATATTTTTTCTACTCTTTTTTATTGTCCCTTTTATCTTTAGTATTAAAAGTGCTTATCTTCTTTTAGCTTTCCTTTTCTTTGCTATCGGCTATAAAGTGGTCAATGCTAAAAAAGCAAATAACCTAAGGATTCATGGTGCTTATAAGTTCGAAATTTCAAAAGACAAAATTGTCAGATATTCTAATTCCAATTACGATATTTTTCGATTTGATGAATTAATAGAAATTAGAGTAAAACCTTATGGAATGGTTTTACGAAAGAAGAAACAATTCTTTGACTATCTTGGAATGTCAGTTTTTCGGCATCAAAGAAAAACTCAAATGATTATCCCTAAGGAATTGTATTCTTTTGACCAGGTGAAAAATTTTATCCGGATGCAGATTAGTGGAGGTTCTAACTCTCGGCTTCGCTCGAGTTGACGAGGAGGAGAATAATGATCCTGTTTTTGGTAAACACTTTTTTGATAGAATTTTTATTTTAGTATTCCACTTAATGTTCCTTGTCAGAATGAATGAATCAATGAGGGAATGTCTACGGGAATCAAGAAGTTTAAAGCTTATTTTTTACATTTAGAAGGCCATTCACTCATTCCTGAAATCACTCATTCACTTATTTTTAAAATAGATATTCAGTAGTTTAATAACCAGAGTATATTTTCGCTTTTTTAAAAGTTGTTTAATAAAAGAAGAATGATAGAAACAATCTTAGGCATATTCGGGATCATTCTAATTCTTCTTCTGGTCCGGCCAGTTACGACTTTTTTTCATGAGCTAGGGCATGCCATTCCTTCTTTGCTTTTTACCAATAAAGAAGTAGGGATGTATGTTGGATCCTATGGAGACACAGATAAAAGTTTCGTGTTTGAGATTGGAAGATTGAAAATTTTATTCAGGTATAAAATAACAGAATGGAATATAGGATTCTGTACCCATCATGGAAATCCTTCTTTTATTCAAACCATGTTAATCATCTTAGGCGGCCCGTTTTTCTCATTGCTGATGGGCCTATTTTGTTATTACTTAATCAAAGAATATCAAGGAAATACATTTATTACCTTAGTGATTGCAACCGTTTTGGTTTCTGGTTTTTGGGATTTTATGGTTAATCTTATTCCGCAGAGCGAACCGATTGTGATGAATAATGGAAGTCTTGTTTTAAATGATGGAAGCCAATTTTTATATCTTTTAAAAACTAGTAAATTTCCACCATCTTTTTCAGAAGGACTTCATCTTTTAGAAAAAAATCAGAAAGAAGAAGGGATTGAAAAATTAAAATTAGCCATAGATTCTGGGTGTAATGACATCATGCTTCATCGATTGATTATGGACAGCTTGAAAGGTGAACCTGAAAAGGCAATAGCATTTAATGACACCTATTTTAAGCAATTCAAATTTCAATCTCCAGATTATAAAAACCTTGGTGATGTTTATACTAAAGTTAATGAACCTTCTTTTGCGATTCAATGCTACACCAAAGCAATAGAATTAAATTATAAAAACCAAGAAGCACTTTTGGAACGAGCAAAGCGTTATATACATGTGGGACTGGAAGGGAAAGCTTTGGAGGATTTGAAAGTTGTAAATTTAATTGAGGAAAATGAAGAAGCGAGGAAGTTGGAAGCCGAGATAAATAGGTCGTCGAGTTAAAAAAGGATTAGAGGGATAAAATTTAATTTTTTGCTCAATGTTTTTTACCTGAATGAGTGATTGAGCAAATGAGTGATTATTGGGTTGAATTTGAATCCTCAGCTTGTTTTTTTACATTTAAGAGGGTATTGACTCCTTTATGAATTCATTCATTCGCTCATTTTTAAATAGGTTTCTAAAGAGATGAACAGTCTAGATATACAAAATACATCAAATGGAGTTCGGTTTACTCTTAAGCAAAAAGAAGTCTCTATTTTTGTAAAAGTGATTTTACTATTGATCACGATCACCACTGCGGCCGTTCCATTTGGGATTCTGTTTTTTGCAACTGAAATCGATGCTTTGACAATGCTTGGTGCCTCGGTTTGTGTCTTCCTTACTTTTTTTGTTTTAAAATTATTTCTATGGAATACTTTTGGGAAAGAGGTTTTTGAAATAGAAGAAAATAAGATTCTTCATTATACGGACTATCGTTTTTTTAAAGATAACTTATTTGAACAGGATCGAGAGGCTAACATTCGTTTTGAAAGTTTGAATATTTTTTCTGATCAAAATCCCAAAGAACAAGAGGTGCTTGATGTAAAAGAAGATTTTGAAGATGAGGACTTTGTTTTTATTATTTCTAAAAATGAAAAAGAATTGACGAGGTCTAATATTAAATTAAATCATGAGCGTGTGAGAGCGATGCTCCGTGTATTGAAAGGACAATGATAAACTTGAATAACATACATCTTAAATGTGGTAAGTTACAAACTTACCATTATTTGAAACTTTCAAGTTACAGCCTCCTGCGTCGCCTTAAACTTAAAAGAGTAATCTAAAATTAAACTAAGCCGTGAGAGCTATGCTCAATATTTTGAAGGAGAAATAATTAGTTATTGTAAAGAGATTTTAAACAGATAGCATGAAAGGAATTTACCATTTTATTATTACAACTTTATTTGTCTTTGTTTCACTTACAGGGAAAGCTCAAACTTCTTCTCAAAACTTGAATGAGCAATTTCTAAAGCAAATAAACGATACGCTTTTAATCAGTATTACACATAACACTGGGGTAATCGACACGGTAAATTTAGCGGACATAATTAAAGGAATAGATAAAGAAACAAGTTTTGTTACGGTCAAGGGAGATCGCATTAATTATCTTACATTTCAAAATAAAGTAGTCCTTCTTGATTTTTGGTTTCTCAAATGCAAATCTTGCATGGTGGAACTTCCTGGATTAGAATTGATACGGAAAAAGATACACGATAAAGATTTTGAATTAATCACTTTTTCGAATAATTCAGCAGAGGAAC
>CAKZTD010000220.1 GCA_937921595.1 uncultured Saprospiraceae bacterium | reverse complement strand
AGGTAAAGGAAATACACTCGCAAGTGAATTTACATTGATGATTTTCCCTGGATGGTTTCCTTTTTCCAGCAGTGGCGAAAAATGCTTTATTATTAAAAACGGCCCAATAACATTGGTCTGAAAATGTTTATTCAAATCATCCGATTCGCAAAGACTGATTGGCTTAGCTTTTATAAAAGCGGCATTGTTAATTAAAGCGGTCAGAATTTGATCACCTATTTTTTCTTTGACAGAGACTACTGCCTCTTTCACCATTTCCTCATTGGTAACATCTACATTTATTGGAATAAATTTTCCAGGATATTTTTGTATTACAGATTCAGGTGGCAAAGTCTGGCGATAGGTTCCAAAAACAGTCCAGCCTTTATCTAGAAAATAATGACTTATGGCCAAACCTAGACCTGATGCGGCACCGGTTATGAGGATATTTTTCATGTACTTTATTTTTAGTTTTCATTAGCTTGCAATCCATAGAACGAAAGGCAATCGCAAAACAAATATTGCTTTCGCTCCTGTTAAGCCTTCGGCCTTGTGATTACCTATTCATCAATTAAACGGATCTTTTTTGTATTTCGTCTTCAAATCCAATGAAGCATTTGAACTCAGCGATTCCCGTTTTCTCAGCAGTAAAAATTCAAACCAAAGAGAAAAGGAAAAACGCTGAGTGTTTTAAAAATCCTTGGATTACTTAAATTTCCAAGTTGAAATATTAACCTGTAAACCAGAGGCTACCTGAATTTGCAGCATTGTATCTCCGGATTGAGCCTTGAGTTTCATCTGATACAAATCATTAGGAACTTGTGAAGTAAATAAATCGCTTTCGATAGAATGATTGATCATTTTCTCTGTTATTAAATAATCAAAATGATCGAAAAGAACCGTTTTAAACTCCGTAGAAATCGTAGGAAATGCGATATGATCGAAATCATCAAAACTCTTCCCTGTACTTTTAAAAAACTTATCCAGTGCGGCGATGATGATCAAGACATATTTTTGATCCAATTGATTTCCTTTTGAAATTCGGAGATCTAATTCTTTGTCATCCCAACCAATAACTGATTCGTAATCTTTTGAAAATGCCCAATAATTATAAGTTTTACTATCCGTCATTTTCAATTCACTATCCGTCTCTTTTTTACTAAGCACCATTGCAGAAGCCGAAGATTCAATTGGAAAATCATTTAAAGCAATTAATGCAGCCTGACTTACTTCAGCAGTGACGACCAAAGCATGTTCAATATCTCGGTATTGCATTAATTCATTGACCGACTCCATCGCTTTTTGCAATCCTAAACTTCCATTAGAAATATCAAAAGAAAAAAGTTGATCAGAGAAGTAAGTTTTTTGATCTGATTCGCTTAATCCAATTTCTTTTAGAACCATCGCTGCAATAGCTGGTTCAGAAATATTATTGGTTTTATAAACTCCAGAAAAAACAATCAGTCCGATCTTTTCTCCGTTCAGTTTCGCATCTCTCAAAGCTTTTAAAACCACCGGCTTCAACATCGAAAAAGTTTCTATCTTGTCGTTGTAATCCTTTGGTAAAGTAGCCACAGAATTTATAAACAAAGGCTTTGTTTCTTTTGGTGTAGCAATTTCTAATTCTTCTTTTGATTGGTTCTCACCAATGCGAATTCTTTCTGGAAGATCATCCATCTTATACAAAGCAGTACCTACCGTAATCCCGCTGGCACTGATCGAAAACATAATTTTATTTCCTTTATTTATATCTCCCGAAAGCATTCTATCCATCAGCGCAACAAAATGTGTAGTGGTCGATGTATTGCCTCGATGCTTCAAATTGATGACCGTATTGGCTTCATCAAAAACCGTAGTGCCTTGTTTTGCATTAACCAAAGAAGTTCCTTTTCTAATAACTTTCTCTGCTGTTTGATGAGGGATCACGTATTGAATATTTAAATCATTCTGATCATATTCACTTAAATATTGAACCGTATGATCTGCCGAAAGCTTAGAAGCTCTGTTTGCTAACTCTCTAGATTTGGTCAACATCAATGGACCATTCTTCGTTGGATAACCTTTGCACAAATCACTGTACTCTCCATGAGTTTGAAGATCAATTTTTGAAAATCCTTTTCCATCTTTAGAATACTCAACAACCATAGCTACTGCAGAATCTCCTAAAGTCAAACAAGCGATCATTTCTCTAAAATCATATTCAGAATTGATCTTACTTTCTTTCAAAACCGTTTCACCGAGCTTAGTAATAAATTCCCCACTTATCAATAGAATCTTTTTTGTAGGATCATTGGCGATCATACTTTGGGCAGTGTATAATCCGGTAAATAAACCTGCGCAAGCATTATTTATATCAAAACAATTTACGGTTTCGATACCCAATTTCTTGGCTACTGTCGCAGCAGTAGAAGGCTCAAGTGTAAGTTCATTTGCAGAATCATGTTTACAAATATTACAGCAAATAATCGCATCAATGGATTCTGGAAGATGCTTGGAAAGAGACAGACAACGTTCTGCAGCTTTCAAAGAAAGCGATAAAGAGTATTCTCCATTTTTAGCTTTTCGAAAATACTTGATCCCTGTCTTTTCATGAATGGGATACTGCATTCCTTCTGGTAGTTTTTGAATCAGATTTTCAATACTCGAAGAAGGTGGTAGATAATAACCAATGGATTCAATTTTCATAAGATTATAGTTTTATAGCTTTTAAATAATACTCTAAAACTAGATCATAATGGATCACTGAATGTTGGTTATTTTAATTCATTTTTGAAATTAATTATTAATATTTAATAATTTTTAATTTATATAAAGGGCTTAGAATCTTATGATTTCCTGAATCAATTTAGGAATTGATTAAAGCTTAGCAATCCATTTAATGCTTTTTCCAATTTTCATAAATCGCCCAATAAATGCCTTTCAAACAATATAAATGTTAAAAACCTACCTTATTTTGATTTAATCTAAATAAAGATTAGCTTTGTATCGTTCAATTAAAAATAAAATAAATGGGCACCATAAAACATAGTACTCGCATAGATGCATCACCAGACCAGCAAATCCGCTTGCCTTTTGCTTTGCCTATTGTGGAAGGAAAAAACCTTAAAAAGAAGTGTTGCAAAAAATATAAGAAAGGAAAAAGGTGTGGACGCTGTCCTAAAAGATAAGTCGATTTTCTTTTATATATAAATGAAAAAGACCAATGAATAATGCTAAGCATATCCATTGGTCTTTTTTATAAATTCGATTATATTTTTTTATTAATCATCAAGTTTTAATACTTGAATAAATGCTTTCTGAGGCACTTCTACATTACCAATCTGACGCATTTTCTTCTTACCTTTTTTCTGCTTTTCTAAAAGTTTACGCTTACGAGAGATATCACCACCATAACATTTTGCGGTTACATCTTTACGCAACGCGGAGATGGTTTCTCTAGCGATTACCTTCGCTCCTACTGCTGCTTGAATCGCAATTTTAAACTGTTGTCTCGGAAGCAATTCTCTAAGGCGACTACAAATCTTACGACCAAAGCCTTCAGCTTTTGTACGGTGTACTAAAGCTGATAATGCATCCACCGGATCACCATTTAATTTGATATCCAGTTTCACTAAATCCGATTGTTGATAATTCAACGGAGAATAATCGAAAGAAGCATAACCTCTAGTCAATGATTTTAATCGATCATAAAAATCGAAAACGATCTCTGCTAACGGCATTTCAAAAGTCAACTCAATTCGAGTCGTCGTCAAGTAAATCTGCTTGGTCAAAATTCCCCGCTTATCCATTGCCAGCTTCATAATCTGACCAATGTAATCAGGTTTTGTAATAATCTGCGCAACGATAAATGGTTCTTCAATATAAGCAAGCGTAGAAAGATCAGGCATATCTGCCGGTGTCTTCATTACAAATTTTTCACTACCGGCCTTAGTTCCCTGAGCAAAGTAAGTAACGTTAGGAATCGTTGTGATTACCTCCATATCAAACTCTCGGGAAAGACGCTCCTGAATGATTTCTAAATGCAGCATTCCTAAGAATCCACATCGGAACCCAAAACCTAAGGCAATCGAAGTTTCAGGCTCGAAGGTTAAAGAAGCATCATTCAATTGCAGTTTTTCAAGACTATCTCGCAAGTCTTCGTAATCTTCATTTTCGATAGGAAAGAGACCTGCAAATACCATTGGTTTTACATCTTCAAAACCTTTGATCCCTTCCTGGCATGGATTACTAGCAATCGTAATCGTATCTCCTACTTTAATCTCTTTGGATTCTTTAATCCCCGTAATTACATAACCTACATCACCTGCTGATAATTTCTTTTGAGGAACCTGATTCATTTGCAATACCCCAATCTCATCCGCATCATAATCTTTTCCAGTATTGAAAAAACGAATTTTATCTTTAGATTTAAGTGTTCCATTTAAAATCCGGAAATAAGCAATCACTCCACGATAAGAATTGAAAACAGAATCAAAAACCAAAGCTTGCAAAGGAGCTTCTGGATCTCCTGTAGGTGCAGGAATCCGATCAACAATCGCATTCATAATATCCTGAATACCGAGTCCCGTTTTTCCACTCGCCAAAACGATATCCTCTTTTTCACAACCGATCAAATCGATCACTTGATCAGATACTTCTTCTACCATTGCAGATTCCATATCGACTTTATTCAAAACTGGGATGATTTCTAAATCGTTATCAATCGCCAAATATAAATTCGAAATTGTCTGTGCCTGAATTCCTTGAGAAGCATCCACTAATAGCAATGCACCTTCACAGGCAGCAAGCGATCTAGAAACCTCGTAAGAAAAATCAACATGACCAGGAGTATCAATTAAATTGAAAGTATATTTTTCACCATCCGTATGTTCGTAATAAATCTGGATCGCATGACTCTTGATGGTAATCCCTCTCTCTCTTTCCAAGTCCATATCATCCAAAGCCTGACTTTGCATATCACGTTCAGAGATCGTTTTGGTAAATTCCAATAAACGATCAGACAGGGTACTTTTCCCATGATCAATATGGGCTATCACGCAAAAATTTCTAATATTCTTCATCTATGTTCTATACTATTATTTTGTAAAGCTCAATTTGGGCGCAAATATACGATTTTTTAAGTTGCTATTGACTTATTCAAGCTTGTTTAAACTATATTCTTTCAACCTCTTTATAAACGGATTTTTGTTAAAAATGTTGGGGGAAACTTGAATCAAGCTGCAAAAGACCTAACATCTTGTTAAAACATTGTTAATAATCTCCTATTTATTCCGCTACCTTTTTTTACTCCATATAAATCATCGAATATTAAGCTATGATCGGGCCGTGGGATGAAGCTTTTCGCTAATTTTTTTACCTTTAATTTGCTTCATCCCATAGGTCTTTTATCTAAACCATTAAAAAAAGCCACATGAAAACATTTTCCTTTTTAATTCTATTCACTTTCTTGATGAATATCACCTATGCGCAATATAGCAATTGCGAACGATGGAGCCTTGGTGCCAATTTCACCATCACAAACCCTATTGAAGAAATGAAAGATAATGGCTTTCGTATTAATTATGGAGCCACTTTTAATCTCTTGTATAAACTAAATCCTCGAGCATCTAAAGTAAATTTCCATATTGGTGCCCGTATGACTGGGGGCGCTGCAATCGGAGAAAGAGACAATCTCACTTTAGAAGATCCCTTAGGTGCTTCTGCTAGAAGTTCCGTTTATAACACGCTGCTTGATTTCCATTTTTTAGGACGTATAGTTCTTAATCCTTATAAAAAAATACAGCCATATTTCGATATATTCGGAGGAGCGAGACTTGTAGGAGCTAATCAGGATATCCGGCTTACCAGGAGAATTAGTGATTATGATCGTAAAACCTCTGACCGCATTGTACAGTCTGGCAACGGGGCTTGGGGTACTGGCGTGGGAGCACTTGTCCGCCTAAATAGAAATGTATTTTTTGATATTGGAACAAATTGGACTCAAAGTGAAACTCAAAAATTTGTGGATATGAATACTGTTTCCATAGACAATGATGTTGTTCAATATGATGTAGTGAGTTCTTTTTCCAATTCGGTAGGAGTACATATTGGTTTCCACTTTATATTTGATTGTACTCCGCAAAGTGAAAAAAGTAAATGGAAGAATACAAAAGATTCTAATAATAGTCAGGCAAAGAGAAAAGTTAAAAAGAAGAAGCCAAGAACAAAAAAAACGAACAAACCAAGTAGTCAGAAAAATTGATTTGCAATCTTCTTTAGATTTTTTTTGACACTGATTTGTCAAGAAAGCACAAAGACTCAAAAGTTTCTATTTCGTTCTTTGCGTCTTTGTGCCTTCGTGGCTAATATTTTTTTTAATCAACCCAAAGGAGTATCCAATATATCTTCTCCACCTTCCTTCTCAATATCCTTCTTCTTTCGCCAAACTCTAATCGCTCCAATACTCTGATACAACATACAAAGAATCTCTGCGTAAACCACAATCTTCTGAGCAGTCGCCTGCAGGTATAATCCTTCATTCGACCGATATGCCCGAGGGCCAAAAAGCATAATGTAAACCTGAACAGCCAAGATAATTACAAAGATTCCAAAAGCCACAGCATAACGATTAGGATATTTTTTTTCACTTAGAATCGCTGCAGTATAGAAAAATGACATAAGAAGAAAGAGAATAAATCCCGTCCGAACAAAAGTCCGATGGCCCCAATAATCTACATTATAAGGAACATATGCAATTCCGATATAACAAATCCCGGAAAGTATACCCAAAAAGGAAGCAATAAAAATTAAGGCTTTCGAACCATTGGATTTAAACAAAGAAGGTAAGGCTACAAAAAACAAAATCAGGCAAATTCCTGAAACTCCCAATGCGGTTTTAAACAACAAATGACAAGTCATATTCGACTCGCCATCAAAGGTTCTTGTTCGCCCAAGGTCACTAAAGTAATTATACAAAAAATCATAAGCCTCATACTCTGGATGGTGAATCGTTCCTCCTGGATAAAGCCACATCGCCAATCCCGTCAATATAAAAAATTGTATCGCTGCGAATATTCCAAGCTTGAAAAAACCTAATTGCCAATTGTCGAATGTCATCTATCTGTTTAAGTTAATAAGTGAACAAGATAATACGCTAGCAAGTTGAAAGGTATTGCTAACCTACCAACTTACTAACTTATGAACTTGTTTATATCTCCTTCGGCCCAACTACTTCGACCCATTTCCCAGGCTTACGAGCATTGACCTTATTATCATACATTGCCTCTGTTGTTGTAGAAGGTAAATAATAACGGCCTTTGTAAGCAGCATTCAATTGGATTCTATACGTTCGAGATTTATTGTAACCCGTATTATAATAAGTGTAAACCCGATCATCTCTAAAATCCTGATAAGTCGGTCTATCCGATTTTTCATTGGTCTCAGAAGAAATAGAAGTCATTCGAGTGTTTAGAATTTCCCAACCAGAAGGGAAGATCTGACTCAATACCATTTCCCGATGATAACGCTTTCTACCATCATTATTTTTCACCGTCACTTCAGCAATAAAATCAGTTCCTTGTTCAATACTAGCTGGGTCTATTTCAGTACCATCCGTCGTTCGATACTTAATCGTCATCGCTACATTTTTGGAAGCTTCCGTTTGATCACCAACGATCGGCTGGCCACGCACCACCAACTTTGCGTAGAGCACCCCTCGGGTACTGTTCTTTACTTTGACGGAAGTATTTTTACCATTACTTACATCGATGTCGATCAAACTCAAAGATTTCTGTGTCCCCACTTCAACCTCACTTCCATCCTCTAAAGTATAAGTAAACCGTAACTCATCAGATAGATTATTTTGGCTAGCAAATTTACCCATTGAGTTCAAGGCGTAAGCTGTAGTTTGTGTACTATACCAACGTTGACCATCCATCTGTTCCGCAACTTGTTTTGCGACAACTGCAGCCGCTTTCATTTTACCCAATTCTAGCAAAGTTTCCAAAATCATCGCTTCATCTCTAAGTCTTGAACCAAAGGTATTCGACAATTCCACATAGTCATCAATCGTTGTCGTCAGTTCTGCGACCAAGCTATTTGCTACTTCCTCTTTCCCAGCCAAAGCATAAGCAGAAGCCAATCTCCATTTCCCAGATACCGATAGATCTTTGTACTCTCTCAATCGATTCATCGCTCCTAATTCAGGAGCTCCGGCCAATGCCAAAGTATACAATCGATAAGCTTGCTCGAAAGAATAATTCCCTCGGTAATAACCATCGGCTTCTCGAATATATGGCTTCCAGGTTTTTGCTTGATTTTTTTGAAAATCTAGCCATTTGTCCAGAATTAAATCAGAAACATTATAACCTTTCTTTTTCGCTTCGAGTAGAAAATGTCCTGCATAACAAGATCCCCAAGTATTGTAATAATCACTGCCCGGCCAGTAACTAAATCCTCCATCGGCACGATGGAATTTTTTCAATCTTTCGATTCCTGCTTTGATATTATAATCGACTTCATTACTCATTTTGGTATCCATCTCCATCAGATCACCCACGTACAATTGTGAAAAGACTGCGGAAGTTGTTTGCTCCACACAACCATGTGGATAACGAATCAGGTAATGGATTCTTTTGCTCAAATTGAACGGAGGAATATTTGAAACTTCTAGCGTTGCATTATTAGTTCCTTCTACTCCAGTCAGATTAAAATTCTTATTCCAAACTTCTCCATTTTGTAAAACCTCTGCATAAACATCGGTCACATAAGGATTCGGATTTCTAATATCAATTTCTATCTCCTGAGTAGCGACTTCTCCTCCCCCACTTACGGTTACTTTAAATTTCGCAATACCGATCACTCTTGGAATTTCAATATCAAATTCGGCTAGTTGATCACCGATTTTATTAAAAGTCAAAGTCTTGGAATTTCCATTGACAAAATTCACCCGACCAGTAGTCTCTTCTACTTTTACATTCACTCTTTTCACTTTGTCTTCCATCGCAAAAACATTGACTGGCATCTTCAGTGTTTCGCCAGGCCCAAGTACTCTTGGTAATGTCGCCAAGACCATTAAAGGCTTTCTAACTGGCGTTGTTTTTTCAATACTTCCGTAAGCTCCATTGTCTGAAGCGACGACCATCGTTCTTACCGAACCAACATAATTCGGCATGACAAATTCGTGAGTTTTCTTTTCTCCCTTTTTCAAATAGAAGGGTCCAAAATGTTTAACCACAGGTTTAAAACGGTTCGCTTTTTCGGCACCACCTTTGTCAATCGCTGCGGCATCTCCACCGATACTTAAAAGCTTTTCCATCATTCCACTAGACGACCCCAATACATGATCGTAGACATCCCAAGTTTTTACACCAAGTGCTTCCCGAGCATAAAATACATCCCAAGGATTTGGTGTTTTAAATCGTGTCAAATCCAATAAACCATCATCAACCACGGCAACGGTATAAGCCATTGCTTGTCCAGAGGATTCACTAACTTCGATGCTTACTTTTTCTTCTGGTTTTAAAACATCAGCCATTTTTAAACTTGGCTTCAAACGTGTTTTTGGATCTTCTACTTGGAGAGGAATGACGCCGTACATCCTGATCGGTAAATCATTTTCCACTTGACCATGTGGCTGAATCAAGGAAACATTTGCATAAATCGTAGGTGCCATTTCTGCATCTGCGTAGAATTTAAATATTGTTTCTTCTGCTTCAGAATTCAACCAATAAGTATCTAAAACTTTCGTTCCAGTCTCGATACTTACCAAAATTCTTCCTCCTTCACTACTTGGGATTCTTAATTCTATTTCTTCCCCAACTTCATATTTTTGTTTATCCGCAGTAAAAACCAACATGGAAGCATTCTTTCTTTGGTCACTGCCGTTTCCATCATTCCAAGGGTATCCAGAATAAAAATAGTCCCCAGAACAATGACCGCTTTCTTCATCACAAACTCTTACTAAATAATATCCCCAGCCATTGACTTTTACATCCCAACTAGCAATTCCGTTAGCATCTGTTCTGACGGTTGCAGAATCCAACGCATTATAATGTGTGCTTGAATTATACATGCCGACATTGGAATTATTCGATTCCCACCACCATCTCCAAACCGAACGGTAAACACCAATTTTCAGTTTTCTATTTTTAGCAGGAGTTCCGTCTTCATTGACAGAAGCTACCTGAAGTGTTCCTCCTTTTTCAACATCAATTCTTTTAGAACCATAGCGATCTTTCGGAATAGAAATTCCAGAATACTTGCTATAAGGGCTATAATTTACTGCAAAATTATCTTCACTAAAGTCTCCCCCTTTTTCAAAAGCACGAATCCGGAATTGGCCTTTCATTTTACCTGGCATCTTTTGATTGGTTCGGAAATCTGTTTTCACTTTTACATTTCCTTCTTCATTTAAAACGCCATCCAATAAGGTAGAATATTTAGAATCTATTTTCCTCGCTGGATCATCAAATTCAAAAGTTTTAAAATCTTCGAAGCTCGTATTGATCGCAGATAGTTTCATTTCAATCTTAGCTTTCAATCCTCGGCCCGGTGCACCATGCAACCAGTTGACCTGAAGGTCAGAATTCTTCGGCATATCGGATGCTGATAATTCTTTTCCGTCAAAATCTAATTTGATTTTTAAACGGTTAGGCTTAACCGTTTCTATTTTTAAAGTTTTGGAAAAAGTAGCCCCTCCTAGTTTTACTTTTGCTCGCCAATTTCCAGTTGCATCATCAGCCTGAGTTGCAACCGCTAATGGATAAACATTATTTACATTTTCAGTAGTTGTAAACTTTTTATACAAAGTATTTCGAGCATCATATAGTTCGAAAACCACAGGATGATTATCTGGAAGTTTATCTAATTTATCTTCTAAAACAAAATTCAAATGTAAAGAATCTCCTGGTCTCCAAACACCTCTTTCCCCATAGATAAAACCTTTGATTCCTTTTTGAGCAACAGAACCACTGACTTTGAATTTACTCAAAGAAAGTGCGTTATTATCCATTAATTTTAAATACCCTTTATCTATTCCATGATTCGCAACTACAACGAATGGTTCTTCATCATTTACTTCAAAAATAGCAATCCCATCTGCATTCGTTTTTAGACTTTGAAGCACCTGTTGTTGATAATCATAAACTTGCAAATTAATATCCCCGACAGCACTGGTCGTTCTTAAATCAGTTACATAAAAAAACATTCGATCATCCATTCCTCGTTTGGCAATGATACCTAAATTGGATGAGACTACATTTCTACGAACAAATTGATGACTCCCATAAAAAGCTGGTTGACATGGATCTTCCCGATGATTGTATTCGTATCCATCGTAATAGCCACCATAACCATAATAACCGGTATCCATAATCGAGGTTTTCTTTTTATTATCTTCAAAAGGATCCTTGATCACGTCATCTTCGTTTTTAGTAGAATTCGAACAACTAAAAGTTGTATACTCCGGCCGGAAACCAATTCGAATTTGATAAATCGCATTCGGGTCTTGTTCAATCAAAGTACTGAGATCCAAAGCATATCTCGTCCAGGCAAATTTATTTCCATCCGCACTAAGAGAATTTAATTTTATTTGTTTTTGAACCTCGATCTTCCCTACTCTATTCATCTGATAATCACTACCACCGTCAATTCCATTTGTTTGTAAAAATTGCAAAATATTATTGTCGTAGATTTTAAAAATTTCGACATCGATGATATCTAGATTCACTGCTTCGAAAGGAAAGTTCAAACCTTCAGAATTTGGAAGAATCACCCCAGTACCAACTAATCTAAGTCCAGGTTTTGGTTCTTCAAATTGAATTGTTTCTTGGATCTGTTTTTTGAGCTTAACACCTCTAGTATTTTTCAAACCATTTTCAATAGTCAAGGTACGAGTTCCAGTCAATCTCTTACCTGGATAAATTCTAAGTTGATTTCCATCAATCTGAAAACGTAGGCGACCTTTATAATTACTGATAG
Organism: uncultured Saprospiraceae bacterium; assembly: GCA_937921595.1. Lineage (GTDB taxonomy): Bacteria > Bacteroidota > Bacteroidia > Chitinophagales > Saprospiraceae > JAHDHW01. Next base: position 27,622 of record CAKZTD010000220.1, on the reverse strand, counting down.
TTACCAATCCTTGTAAGTCTTGAGATTTTTGAATCGGATCAGAAAAATGAATCAAAGCATATTGTTCATTATCCTGAGCGATCTGTGCAGACATCACTTTAAAATTATTGAGACCTGGAATTACAAAAACATCTTGATCAGACAATTTTGAAAGACCTAATGCTTTACCATTCCATTTGACGGTCAATTCAGAATCCTCATCATTTCTCTTAATATCTTCGATATAAAATCGGTGTTCTTTTTTATCATTCAGATGTTCCCATCGAATGCTTGGCTTCTGTCCCGAAAGAGTCGCTTTAATTAAAGATTCAACATCTTCGCTTTCTGCAACATCATAGGTCATCACCTTACCTTCTAAGCGTTGGTTTTTAGTATCGGAAGGATCGACTCCTCTCAAGCCTTTAAAACTTACACTAAAATTTTGGGCTTTACTTTTAAAACCAAACTCAAATTCTTTTGCATCTTCTGGAAGATTTTTATATAATTTTTCCAAATTCACCTTTCCAATAAAATCTTTATCCGGATCTAAATATTCAGCAGGAGTAAAAAGAATCGTTCGATCGTTTTCCCAAATTGCTTTTCCTTTTATTCTTGGTCGAAAAGAGAGAACTTCTTCACTAAGTTCTGTACCAACCAAATCTGGTTTGACCAGACTACTGGTAAATCGAATTTTTACGGGAGCTGCTTTCGAAATTTCACCAGAAGTATAAGCATAAATAAAATCGCTTAAACTCGTTGGCATTTCTTTAGCAACTTTTTGTTGCTTACAGCCGAACACCATAAAAAGTATTGCTAAAAAGGCAAGGCGGGATAGATTTTGGATTTGGTTTCGCATGATAATTTAATTGAGGGATTTTCCAATAAAGTATACTACGGAAAATCGGTTTTAAAGATTCTAATAATCATATGCAATATCGAAGCTTTAGACCTTATAAGGAGTGTGTCTTTAACATTCGTTGCATTGGGGTTAATATTCGTTGAATATAACTTAAAAAGTGTTAGAATGGGTGCGGGTACTTAAATCCGCTATAAAACTAAATAATAATTGAAAAACGTATGTTGAAAAACTGTTAATTCTTTCCACGACTGTTGTTATTAAATAGGAATGGCTCTTTTTTTGCAAATGTGAAAGTGATATGCTTTATAAACTAAAGAATAATTTTTTCGTTTATTAAGTAATAACAGAAGAAATCCAAATCCGCGATGAAAGACTTTATCCCATTATTTCCACTTAAAATGGTTGTATTTCCTGAAGAAAATCTCAACCTCCATATCTTTGAACCTAGATACAAACAACTGATCCGAGAATGTGAACAGAATGGTACTACTTTCGGGGTTCCTGCTTTTATTGATAATAAAATCATGGATTTTGGAACGGAACTTAGGTTGTTATCCATTGATAAACGCTACGATAATGGGGAGTTGGATGTAAAAACCCAAGGAATTGGGATATTTAAGATTGAAGAATTTTATCGGAATACGCCTAACAAATTATATAGTGGAGCTGATATTGAAAGATTAGAGGATACACATCAAGGAGATGAAGCGCTTTATGAGCTGATTAGAGAATCTATCACAGAACTTTTCGTTGCCTTGAATATTAAAAATAATCTCGAAATTGATCATACAGAATTCAAAACTTATAATATCGCTCATCATGTAGGTTTTACGATTGAGCAAGAATACAAATTCCTTTGTTTACCTACCGAGAAAGCAAGGCAAGAGTTTATGCTTGATCATATGAAAAAACTGATTCCTGTTGTCCGTGAAATGGAACGCCTTAAGAAGAGAGCTCAGTTGAATGGGCATTTTAAGAAATTGATCCCACCGACGTAATACAAGTTAGAAATCTAAAAAGTTAACAAGTGAACAGAGAGTTATGTCTTTTACTGACTTATTTTCTTGTTCCTTTGATGGCTTGTTAACTTTTCTACTTGAATAAAAAAAACCACTCAAGATATCGAGGCGCTCTTGGACCCCGTAAATACATGGTTAGAGAGTCCATCTTGTTTTTGGTAATCTCCCTGTTCACCGAAGTGAAACCGGACAAGTCAACGGTTGGAGCCCGCCCTACCGACAAGTTGAGATGATTCTCTAATGAAAATAGTGTTGGACCAGAGCTTAATGATATACTTGAATGGTAATTCTTTTGATAATCTCGCTTGATTATCGATGCCTCAAAGGTATATTATATTTGATCGAAAAGCAATGCTAAGGACTCAGTAAATAATAACATACCAATTTGATGCTGATCTTTTGTCGCCTACCGTCGTTTTGAAATCCTTGTAATAATGGACATTACTGCGGATTATCAACTTAGGCAGTCAACAAATTCTCTATTCTGAAATCAACATCTTATCATTTGCTGACTCCTAATTTGTCATTTTTAATTCTTCATTCTTAAATAGATGCTCTACTTTTGCGCTAAGCTTGGTAGACGACATATGAATCAAATTTTAGCAAATCTTCATTTTTTCAAACAACTCATAATTAGGTTGGGGATTATGCTGATGATTTTTACAATCCTCAAGCTTATTTTCTTTGTTTTCAATATGGATTTGTTTCCTGTTGAATCTGGAGGACAAATCTTTGGATTGTTGTTTTATGCCCTTCGTTTTGATATTTCTGCACTCATCTATATTAATAGCTTGTTTATCATTTTAAGCCTCCTCCCATTCCCTATTCGGGAAAATGAAGTATATAAAAAAACACAAAAAATTGTCTTCTTTATCATTAATGGTATCGCAATTATATTTGAATTGGTTGACGTAGGTTTTTATAAGTTTGCATTTAGAAGAACCATCGGAAGTGATTTGGATTTATTTTCGAACACAGCTAGTATGATCCCTGGCTTTATTACAGAGTATTGGTTCTTACCTTTGATGTTTTTGATCATCATGGCTTTGATGTATTTTTTTTATAAAAGAACGAATTTCGAAAAACCAGAAGAGAATTTTCCTAAAAGAATTCAAATCTCCATTTTCATCACTGGAAGCCTTCTATTTTTGATTGCTGCTCGTGGAGGATTACAATTACGACCAATTATGCCTGTTGCAGCTTTCCAATATACAGATGATAGCCGCTTGGCTCCTCTTATAAACAATACATGCCTTAATCTTTTATTCTCTGCTCAACAAGAGTTTTTAGAAGAAAAAAAATATCTATCTGAGGAAAAACAAAATGCTCTTTTTACTACAAAAAGACAATATCATTCTGGAGGAAAAATGAAGCAGAAAAATGTTTTCCTTATCGTATTGGAAAGTTTCGGTCAAGAGCATATTAGTCGTTATCATCCAAATTTAAAGACGACTCCTTTCTTAGATTCTCTTTTTGAAAAAAGTTTTTATTTGAAACAATCTTATGCAAATGCATTAAGATCTACAAAAGGAATTGTTTCGATTACTTCAGGCATTCCTGCATTGATGAATGCCCCTTTGATGTTTTCAGCCTATCAGAGTAATAGAATAGATGGTATTGCAAAACTGCTCGGAGATCAAGGATATAAAACAAGTTTTTTCCATGGTGCGAATCCGGGATCAATGGGCTTTGAGCGGTTTTCAAAACTTAGTGGTTTTCAAGAATATCACGATCGTCTTGATTTTAATAATGATCTGGAATATGATGGCCAGTGGGGAATTTGGGATGATCCTTTGTTTCAATATAGCGCCAATCAGGTCAATGAATATCAGCAACCTTTTTGTGCATTAATGTTTTCTCTGACTTCTCATCATCCTTACAAAACACCTGATTGGTTTGAAAAAGAACATCCAAATATGGAACCTATTCATAGAAGTGTTCGCTATACGGATTATGCCCTTCAGTCTTTTTTTGAAACCGCTCAAAAAATGGATTGGTATGAAAACACCATCTTTGTAATCACTGCAGATCATATCGGCCAAAGTGTAGACAATCAATATAATACCAGGAACGGGAGGTATAAAATCCCTATCCTTATTTTTGATCCAAAACAAGAAATTAGAGGTCAACAAAAAGGTATCGCAGAGCAGATTGACATTATGCCTACCGTATTGGATTTATTGGATTACAATCAACCATTTGCCTCTTTTGGAGAAAGCATGTTAGACTCTTCCCGAACGAACCTGAGTGTTCAATTCAATAGTGACATCTATCAAATCCTCGATGAAAATTATCTCTTGTTATTTGATGAAGAAAAAACGATTGGGCTTTATAAATATAAGACGGATGTCTTTTTACAAAACAACTTAATGGATATTGATTCTATAAATTACACGATTTTAGAAGAATCTTTGAAAGCAAGAATTCAAGTCCATCATAAAGGTATGATTTGGAATGAGTTGTATTGAGATGTGAATTTAGATTGACTAAACTTTCGCTCACTATTGAGCGAAAGTTTAGTCAAAAAAAAGAAAAGGATTAAAGCCTTGAATTCAAATCAAGAGAGATCGAAAAGATATGAGACACCAAGACCTGAGATACATCTCCGATATCCGTTAAAGCATAATCTACTTTTACTTTTCCAAGTTTAATTCCTACACCGAAATTAGGTTGCAAGGTTAAAATCTCTTTATCAGGATCGAAATCATCAGAAGCACGTTGGAAATTTCCTACTCCTCCGCGAAGGAAAAGAAATTCTTTAAAACCTAATTGAAAACCAACATGTGGATCGATATTAAAAGCTTTAGAACTGACCAAAACATTTCGCTGACCATCAGTAGTAAAGTTTAAATCCAAAGCAGAAATCAAAGTATAATTTGCTCCAAACTTTGTTAAGTATGCACCTCCTAAAATAAAGGTAGGCGTGGTTACTTCCAAAGAACTTTCTGGAATATCATTACCCGTAATTGCAAAGGTTTCTTTTTCTTGATCAGTCAATGAAAAAGACCAGGCATTGAAGGTCGAGGTGATGTCTCTTCCTACAAAAGAAAACTGCCAATCTTTCATTTTATACTGTGCACCTACATCCAAACCAAATCCCCACGATCCGCCGATCTGACCGATTACTCTTCTAATCACTTTTGCATTTCCACCAATAGAAAGTGTTTTGCCTTTTAGATTTATATCTCTTGCATAAGACATCACGAAGGCATAATCTGCTGCTGAAAACGTAGTAACATTATCATAGTTAATGGTACCATCTGGTTCAACTAAATTTAAAGTATAAGGAATATTATCAATAGCTAATCGAATCAATGAGAGACCAACTACTGCATTGTTATCATTATTTAATGCCTTAGCAAAACCTAAATAATCATAATTAGAAACAGAACCAAACCATTCTGCATGCATTACACCAACCTGAAAAGGGCTTTTAATTTGAGTTAATCCAGCAGGATTCCAATAAGTCGAGTAAACATCTTTAGTATGTGCAGTCATTGCACCAGACATACCATGAGATTGCGCTCCGACACCAATCGCTAAAAACTCATTTGAATATTTTCTCTGAGCATATCCAGTCGTCAAAATCAATAGAAAAGAAAGAATCAGAAGGGTTCTTATAAAGGGTTTTAGCATTGTATAGGTCTTTGAAATCTTGAAAAACATTGTTCTTTTGCCAAAAATAAAAATTTACACTAAAGGAACGACGATATTTTAAATATGTTGGCTCACTAAAGTCTCTTAATTGGCATTTGCGCTGCAAAATACAAAATTGCGGCAAATCTCTTGTTTATAAGTTCAAGATGTATACCAAGTTATGAAAGTAGTTTCAAAGCCACTCCTTCTTTATAAAACGGAACCCAAATGAGGTTAATTCTAACAAAAAAAAAGCCTTTTGAATAAATCAAAAGGCTTTTTTTATTGAATTGATTAAATATATTTTAATCCAGATTAGAAACTAATATTTTCTTAGAAATTCGTTCTGTTCCGTTATAAAGCGTGAAAAAATAGAAATTTCCTTCATTGCTATCCCAATCCAATAAAATTCTATTTACCCCTGCTTCCAGGATGATTCGATCTTGCTTGATCACTCGACCTGTCATATCAAAAAGGTCAATAAATACAGGCCCTTCTTTAGTAGAATGCAAGATGATACTCACTTCACTCTCTACTACAGGTACTGGAAATACTTCCAAAATATCAATTTCTGTTTTTAGTCTTTCGACCACTAATACATCTGAATATTCAAATGATCCATCAATATCAACGATATGTAAACGGTAATACGCTAGAGATATAGGATTCGCATCGATAAATTCATAGGATTTCAAAACTGTAGAATTTCCACTGGCATCTACCCTTCCAATAGCTTCAAATCCATCAACACCATTTTCAGATCGTTGAATCATGAAAGATAAAGTATTTTCCTCAGAAGCTGTTTCCCAGATTAATTGATTTACTCTGGTTTCTTGTACTGCTTTAAAGGAAATCAATTCCGCAGGAAGTCCCATATCACCAGAAAACCTTGTGCCATCTGCTCCACATCCAAATCCAGAAGCACCTCGTCCTCTTGCAAAAACGTCAATTTCATCATCACAAATTTTAGTAATACTTGCTGTAAATACTGTTGTTCCATCTGTATCCGCAGGAATATTAGTACAAGAACCACCTTCACAACTATTAAACGTCCCATCTGGGGCATCCATATTAATGCTGATAGCATCGTTGGTATGTGATACAGTAATGGTAACGTCGTAGGTACAAGTACCATCTCCATTATCGATGGTATTGTCGGTGTCTATGGTGACGTCATTTATACAGGCGAAGGAAGAAAATACTCCCAGTATAAATATTAATGAGAAGACACACTTTTTTAGTGTACAATTTTTGTTCATGGTCTTTGTTTTAAAAAAAAATAGATTAATCTTCGAAATGGGCTATTTCTAATAGTGAGGGGTTGTCAGAAAAGAAGCAATCTATCGTGTTTGCTCTAAAAATCAAAATTATGGTACAAAGTAACAACATTTTTCCGTCACATGAAAGTCTAAAATCTGTACTAGGACTTTTTTAACATATAGCATTTTTTAACAATAAAAAGGGCGACGAGAAAGACCCAGTCGCCCTTTCAGAAAAAAACAGGTCTTTTAGAGCTTAGAAACTATAAATTTTCTAGCAAAATTCTTAGTACCATCCATATTAATATATACAGTATAAGCACCTCCAGTATATTTTGAAAGATCAAATCTTATTGGATTTGGCTGAATAGCTTCAAAAGCTTTGAAATCCATTCTCTGACCTAAGTGGTTAAAAATAGAAATCGTAGCAGATCGTCCTTCAAAATCTTGAAGATCAATATAAACTTCATTCGTCGCAGGATTCGGGAATACTGCTGTTGCACTTAAATCTAAATCAAACACTACTCTTCTAACAACTGAAAGCTCTTCAGAACCATCTGTATGAACTTTAGTCAATCGGTAGAAGTTTTCTCCTAAAAATGGCTCAAGATCAGATTCAAAATAATTAAAGGCACCATTGCTAGCAGTGATGCTATTTACATTATTGATCATTTCGAAATTGATACCATCAGCAGAACGCTCAACGATAAAGTGGTCATTTTTACTTTCTGTATTTGTCATCCAGTACGTTCTCACTTCACGTCCATTTTTCTGAGCTCTGAAATCGAAAATTTCTTCTCCTGATAAATAATTTGATCCAGTCCATGAAGGATAATATAATTCATTACAAATTGAATTAAATCCTGCGTCATAAGTTTGTACCGAAACGATGTAAGAACCAGCAGGTAAGTTTTCAAGCGTCTGAGGTTCATTATTTAATAGCATTCCACTATCAAAAAGTGGATTCCAATTGTTATCATAAATTTTCACAAAAACAATTGGATCATCATAACCACTTGCAGTAATTACTCCACTAGTTCCCATTACATTGATACCATCACATGGTCCTGATCCTGTAGGTGCATCACAAACATCACCTAGACCATCACCATCAGAATCTGCTTGGTCAGGGTTTGATATATCTGGGCAATTGTCTTCCGTATCACAAACATTATCTCCATCAGCATCTTGTAGTTCTCCTTCGCAATTACAATTTACATCATAGACATCATTGATGGTACAATCGTTTCCATCATTACAAGAAGTTCCAACAGCACATCCACTACTCTTAATATTTACAAAATAATCTTCCACTTCTCCATATTGAAATTCTCCACATTCGGGAGGAGCACCATTATACATCATTGATATTCTCAAATATTTATTTCCTAAACTAGTACCGGAAGGAATCGTAATCTGTCCAGAAATCGTAGTATTTCCAGAATCAGTCAACATGACTTCTCCAGCGTCATCAAAATCTCCATCTCCAGAAAAGTCAATCATCACCGTCCAATATTCGAGGTAAGCAGTATTTACAAAACCTGGAACTAAAGTGATGGTATAATTTCCACCAACTTCAAGGTCAGTACTCAAAGAAGTATAGTCCGCATATCCATTATTATTTCCTGAATTATTATCTATTGTTCCTAATGAGACTTGTTGTATAAATTCATAGTTTGTATTCGTTGCATTAGAACTACAAGGAGGTGTAATTTCACAATCATTCAACGGGTCATCAGGACATGGATCTTCATCATCGCAAACACCATCGCCATCGGTATCGCCTCCTAAATTATCACATGGATCAACGGTATCACAAACATCTCCTACTCCATCATTATCGCTATCTGCTTGATCTGCATTTGGAGTATCAGGGCAATTATCTTCGTCATCGCAAACACCATCACCATCTGTATCGCCTCCTAGATTTTCACAAGGATCGACAGTATCACAAACATCCCCTACTCCATCATTGTCGCTGTCTGCCTGATCGGCATTTGGAGTACCAGGGCAATTATCTTCGTCATTACAAACTCCATCACCATCTGTATCGCCTCCGAAATTATCACATGGATTTCCGCTACCTTCACTTACATTTATGGTATTGAAATCTTCACAAATAAAATCCCAGGATGCAGTATATAGTTTTATTAAAACGATATAATCACCCTCTGGTGCATCGATAGTTTCTGTTGGATTACAATCCGATGAACAACTATAGAAAGAGGACCAATCAGATGTAAAAACTTGTAAATGCACGACAGGTGTCGCATCTAATCCACTCACGATTATTATACCATCACCGGAGCTAACTGAAAGATCATCGCAATCTCCGTTACTCGGTGTATCACAAACATCTCCTATGCCATCGTTATCAGAATCCGCTTGATCTGTATTTGGAGTATCTGGGCAATTATCTTCATCATTACATACTCCATCGCCATCTGTGTCGCCTCCTAAATTATCACATGGATCGACTATATCACATACGTCACCGATTCCATCATTATCAGAATCCGCTTGATTTGCATTTGGGGTATCTGGGCAATTATCTTCATCATTACAAACACCATCGCCGTCTGTATCGCCTCCTAAACTATCACATGGATCGACTGTATCACATACGTCACCGATTCCATCATTATCAGAATCCGCTTGATTTGCATTTGGAGTATCTGGGCAATTATCTTCGTCATTACAAACACCATCGCCGTCTGTATCGCCTCCAAGATTATCACATGGACTTCCGTTACTTTCATTCACACTTATGGTATTAAAATCTTCACAAATAAAATCCCAGGATACAGTATATAGTTTTATTAAAACGATATAATCTCCCTCTGGTGCAGCAATCGTTTCTGTTGGATTGCAACCTGTTGAACAACTATAGAAAGAAGACCAGTCAGATGTGAAAACTTGTAAATGTACAATAGGTGTCGCATCTAATCCGCTCACGATTATTGTACCATCACCAGAGCTAACGGTAAGATCATCGCAATCTCCGCTACTCGGTGTATCACAAACATCTCCGATGCCGTCGTTATCACTATCTGCCTGATCGGCATTTGAAGTATCCGGACAATTATCTTCATCATTACAAACACCATCGCCATCTGTATCGCCTCCTAAGTTTCCACAAGGATCGACGGTATCGCAAACATCTCCTATACCATCGTTATCATTATCTACCTGATTTGCATTTGCAGTATCTGGGCAATTATCTTCATCATTACAAACACCATCTCCATCTGTATCACCTCCTAGACTTTCACAAGGATCAAGTGGTTCACAAAGATCCGGGTTTCCATTATTATTAGAATCTTCAAAAAAGCTCATCGCTTTTAAGAAAGCTTCTGCACCGATTTGTTGTCCCATGATCCGACCAGGAATATCATCAGCAGGTGGATGTATTCCACCCCAAATTCTTGACAAAGCAGATTGATTAGCCGCATCTTGATAGGTAGCCCATTGTAATTCTACATCAACACTTGGTCCATCTTCAAACACTAAAAACTCATTTTGTTCTGCAAGAAAAGATCCCATTCCTCCAGGGAAATATTCACTACCAGTCAAAAGAGACAAGACGGTTGCTGCAGACCTAGAATAAGTAGAGTGCCCTGAAACATAACCAGCAAAATTTGGTGTAACAAAAGAAGGCCTTTGGTAAGGTTCCCAGTTTTCAGCTAAAATCCAATCAACCCCTGCTTCATCTACATCTACATTATTTATGACATCATGGCCTCTCCATGCTTTAATTTTTATTTTTCCAACATTTACATTTCCGGCTCCGGATAGAGGATCACCAATATTTATCAATTCAATTTGTCCATCAATTAAAGGTATTCCTTCTGGGTCATAGGAAGCTAAACCCGCATCAGAACTTTGCCCTTTGTCTGCCATTGCTCTAATCGCAGAAATAGGTCGAATGTAATCGTACCAACCTTTGATTCCCCAAGAAGTGACAGCTGCATCATGCATTGCTCCTCCCAACATAAAATATGATTTAATGTACCAATCTAAATCACTAACAATTGGCCCTTGACCTTCAATACGTTTTTCGAAATCTGGATGATCTGCTACATATTCATTTAAAATAGTAAACCAGTGACCTGGAGGTGTTTCAGAATCGGGACCATCAGCCCAAAACTCAGCGACAACTCTTGCAAAATCTCCTCTTGGAACCATGTTCGATTCGTATGCTTGTCCTGTTACAGGATTAATGGAATAACCACTTGCCGCAGTTCCACCATTTTGAAGATCATAAAAACCAGGATAGTTATTTACACTCGTAGGAAAAGGATCAGAGTTTCCGATATTAGCTGGAGAAATATCCAGCATTATACCGTCTGTAGGATCAAGATGAGAAGACCAGGAAATGACTGTAGAAAAACCCCATTTGTAAGGATCGGAAATACTTGTTCCATTGTTTTGAATCATTGGTGGTGCTCCTGGATCGTAAAATACTTTATAGTCTATTCCATCTCTTTGGAAAGTAGTTGAATTGTCATCCAACAAAGCAAAAGGAGAAACACTACCCCACTCTGGGCTTAAAAAATCAGGTGTAGCACCAGGAATCACGTTTCCACTTTGATCAATAAATATTTCCAAAGTCAATGGTTGCCATCTATTTAAATCTGTAATATTTGGATTACCTGGATTATCAACAACCATTGGCTCATTGACTGGTTCGTATCCAGTATTACCATATTCGTTTTGTTCATTGGAATTATCTTGTAAACCAAAATTGATAAAACATTGACCGATATAATTTCCAAGAGCTGCAGGAGAACCACTTTGATAATTTGTACTTGTAAAAGCAAGGTCATGTCCTAGTTCATCCATATGATTGTTATAAGCAATTTGGAGAATCCCTCCATTATTTGAATTACTAAAACGATGAGAAAGGATACGATACATTGCATAGCTAATGGTCGTTTCTAAATTTTCATCCGTATTTCCAGTTGCATCAAAACCATCAAAATCGCAAGTATAACCATCAACAGTTTGTCCTAATAAATAGGTACAACCTTCTTCATTATAAACTGCCCAAGCATCCCACATTGCCGCAGAGGTATGAAACAAATTTCGGGCATGCACAGTAGGTCTGGCCAAATCTTTTCGGATTGATTCTAATAGTAATTCATTCCATTGACGAGGTAAACTCAAGTCTGTACTTACTATTGGAAAACCAGGATCAGGTGTACAATTAGGATCGGGGTTTGTTGGACAAGGATCACAAGCATCTGCAATCCCATCTAAATCAAAGTCAGCACTTGAAGGAGCTAAATCACAGTTATCCGATTGATACAAACCATAACCTTCACAAAGTCCAAGAATAAAATCAGGAAGGCCATCATTATTCAAATCCAGTATACTAAAATCATAAGTGTTACTCGCCCACTCTTGAGTGCTCGTTCCATAAGGATCATTAAAAACACCATTGTCATTTCTCAATAAAGCAAACCGACGACTAGAAGTACAAGGAGGAATATCCACATCAACATCTGCAACCGCTAAATCCATGTCTCCATCCAAGTCAAAATCTACTGCATGAACATTTCCACCAAAACCTCCTACATTTGGAGAATTAATAGAGGAGTTAATAAAAACGATATTGTTATCTGCGGTAATCGTACTTGAAGTTAACAAGTAATCTGCACCATCATCAATCACATAGACATCGAGTTTTCCATCTAGATTAAAATCTTCAATTTCAATCATGTAAGGACTTGCACTAACTGGCTCAGAAATATTTTGCCAATTGGTAAACGTTCCATTTCCTTCATTGAAAAGAACAAAAACCCCTCTGTTATTCCAAGGTTCTACATTATAAAGTGTACTAACCTTGATGATGTCATTATCTCCGTCATTGTCAATATCTTTAATCTCTACCTCTGTACCAAAAGCAGAGTTTCGAAGGTTCCCTAAACGGGTTTGTCCCTCTTCTGTAAAATTTCCAAATCCATCATTTATAAAAAGAAAATCCTGCGCGATTCCTCCTGTTGCATTTTGTTTATAATTTACAAAATAAATATCCATAAACCCATCTCCATTCACATCTCCACCTTTGACTGCACAGATCAACGGAACATCATCTAAGGTTGCCGGAAATCTCAAAGCAGTTTCATCTACTAGGCCAAGCCAATTTCCATTTGCATCATTTCCTTGATTTCGATAATAAAGTGGTTCTTGGTCAAATGTATTTGCAATAATTACATCTTTCCAACCGTCTCCATCAAAATCACCTATAAATAAATCTCTGGCATGTGTAGGATTATTTATGAAGCCAGGTGCATATGTTGTCGTTTGGTCAATCAACTCTCCGCCAACATTCATCAATAGTAAATCAGATTTCCGAGGTTCCGTTGGATTCGAAAAAGGAACTTTCCTTACTACAATTAGATCATCATAACCATCATTATTTAAATCTGCTGGCTCCATATCTTTCTCCTCATCGTCAGAAAAAGCAACGGAAGATAAAGTAAGGTTATCAGAAGTTATATTTTCCCAATCTAACCATTGAGCTTGTGAAGAAGTACTAAGAATAATAATACTTAGCAATAAAAGTGTGTAATGTTTGAGCATGTCTATCTGTTTGTTATTTCCATAAATACAATAGAGGTCATCATCAAATTACTTTGACTTGACTAGTATTTTAATCTTATGAAATCGGGTCAGATTGATTACAAGAAATGTAATTTTTCTAGGTGAAGATGTTAGAAGAGGAGGCTAAAATTACTAAAAGATTAGTTAAAACACAAATAGTCAAGCACAAACGTATAAAATTTGTTAGTATTAGATTTTTCACACTATCAAATTTCAACGATCTTTTCCTTTTAAAATTTAAAAACAAAAGCAAGTACTCAATAAAAAAGGCGGCTGGGAATCCCAACCGCCTTCTGTATTTTTAAATTCAACTATTTCTATAATTTAGAAACGATGAATTTTCTTGCAAAATTCTTAGTACCATCCATATTGATATATATGGTGTAAGCACCTCCAGTATATCTCGTAAGATCAAATCTTATTGGACTTGGCTGAATAGCATCGAAAGCTTTGAAATCCATTCTCTGACCTAGGTGGTTAAAAATAGAAATCGTAGCAGATCGTCCTTCAAAATCTTGAAGATCAATGTAAACTTCATTCGTCGCAGGATTCGGGAATACTGCAGTTGCACTTAAGTCTAAATCAAACACTACTCTTCTAACAACTGAAAGCTCTTCAGAACCATCTGTATGAACTTTAGTTAATCGGTAGAAGTTTTCTCCTAAAAATGGCTCAAGATCAGATTCGAAATAATTAAACGCACCATTGCTAGCAGTGATACTGTTTACATTATTGATCGTTTCGAAATTGATACCATCAGCAGAACGTTCAACGATAAAGTGATCATTTTTACTTTCTGTATTTGTCATCCAGTAAGTTCTCACTTCACGTCCATTTTTCTGAGCTCTGAAATCAAAAACTTCATCACCAACTGCATAACCAGAACCTCCAGTTACTGTTACAGTAGGCGTAACATTACATATTTGATTCCAATTTTCATCATATAGTTTCACTGATACGTGGTAATCACCATTCGATAATCCATCAATTAATGCTGGATCAGTACAAGTATAACCACAGTTATAAACGGTGTTCCATCCTGCATCGAAAACCATAATTGTAAAGATCGGTGCATCCAAATTACTCACAGTAATTGAACCATCTCCTAATACAATATTTACATTTTCGCAAGGATCTCCTCCTCCGTCAGGTGTATCATCACAATGGTTTGGTGTACCATCACCATCATTGTCAGCATTGTCATCTCCGCCAGCACAGATATCTTCTAAGTCACAAACACCATCTCCATCAAGATCAGCAGTATTTACTGTTTTGACAACACAGTTACTTTCACCTTGTGTCCAGTCGTCACAATCTGATCTTCTTGAACATCTTACAAAGTAAGTCGTCTCAGTGATTGTACCAGGATCATAAGTCGCACTTGTTGCTCCAGGAATTTCCTGAGTTAAACTAGTAGGACATCCAGTAGTTGAAGACAACCATAGATATTCAATGTTTCCAGCACCACCTGAAGGAGCACTTTCTACAGTAATCATCGCAGGATCATATCCGCTACAACCGCTTTCATCACCTGCAATCGCTCCACCATCAGTTACATTCTCACAAACATTTGAATCACAACCGTTAGGAATACCGTCACCATCGTCATCTGCATTGTCATCGTAACCATCACATACATCTTCAGCATTACAAACGCCATCGTTATCACTGTCTTCAAATGTTCCTGCACAATTACAATCTTCATCGTAAACATCACCTGTTGTACAAGCATCTCCATCATCACATGGTGTACCAGGATCAAACGAACATCCTTCTGTTACAACTACTGTTTCAAAGATCTCGCAGATCTCATTCCAGTTCGCATCTCTCAAGCTTACTTTTACATAATAAGTACCTGGAGCTACATCAATAGTTGTTGGGTCTATACAGTTGTAATTACAATTGTATTCGGTAGACCATCCTGAAGTAAATACAAAGATGTTGAAAATAGGAGCATCAATATTACTTACCGTAATACTACCAGGACCAGTTGAAAGTTGAATATTTTCACATGGATCTCCACCTCCATCAGGTGTATCATCACAGAAATTAGGAATACCATCTCCATCATTATCTGCATTATCATCTCCACCTTCACAGATATCTTCTAAATCACAAACACCATCTCCATCAGTATCTGTCGCGTCAACTGTTTTGACAATACAGTTACTTTCTCCAGCCCAAACAGTACAGTCTGCTCTTCTTGAACAACGCAAGTAATAAGTAGTTTCAGTTATTACACCTGGATCATAAGTTGCTCCAGTAGCTCCTGGAATTGCTAATAAAGTATCAGATGGACAACCTGTTGTTGAAGCCAACCAGATGTATTCAATATTTCCAGAACCTCCAGAAGGTGCAGCTTGCACAGTAATCTCAGCAGGGTCAAAACTAGTACAACTAGTTTCATCTCCAGAAACTAATCCACCATAAGTTACATTATCACATTCATTCGTATCACATCCATCAGGAATACCATCTGCATCTGCATCTGCATTGTCATCAAAACCTTCACAAACATCATCCGCATCACAAACACCATCTCCATCACTATCTGTTAATGTTCCTGCACAATTACAATCTGCATCGTAAACATCACCTGTTGTGCAAGCATCTCCATCATTACATGGATCGCCTTCATTAAATGCACAACCTTCAGTTACAATTACCGTTTCAAAGATCTCACAGATCTCATCCCAACTAGCATCTCTCAAACTTACTTTTACATAATAAGTACCTGGAGCTAAATCTACAGAAGTAGGATCTGTACAAGAGTAGTTACAGTTATATTCTGTACCCCATCCTGAGTTAAATACAAAGACATTGAAAATAGGAGCATTAATGTTACTTACTGTAATATTACCTTGACTTGAAGTGATTACAACATCATCACAAGGATTGTCGCTTGGCTCATCATCATCACAGAAATCTGGAGTTCCATCTCCATCAGTATCCATATTATCATCTCCACCTTCACATACATCATCTGCATCACATACACCATCCGCATCTGCATCAGCAAAGCTACCAATACAGTTACAGTTTGCATCGTATACATCTCCTGTTGTACAAGCATCTCCATCATTACATGGTTGGCCTACTGTACTACAATCATCACAGAAATCTGGTGTTCCGTCTCCATCTGTATCTACATTATCATCGCCACCTTCACAAATATCATCTGCATCACATACACCGTCTCCATCGCTATCCGTTAAAGTTCCTACACAATTACAAGCTGCATCGTAAACATCTCCTGTTGTACAAGCATCTCCATCATCACATGGTTGACCTACTGTGCTACAATCGTCACAAGCATCTGGTGTTCCATCTCCATCTGAATCCATATTATCATCACCACCTTCACAGATATCATCTGCATCACAAACACCGTCTCCATCACTGTCCGTGTATGTTCCAGCACAGTTACAATCTGCATCATATACATCTCCTGTTGTACAAGCATCTCCATCATCACATGGTTGACCTGCTGTACTACAATCATCGCAGAAGTCTGGCGTTCCGTCTCCATCTGTATCTACATTATCATCTCCACCTTCGCAAATATCATCTGCATCACATACACCGTCTCCATCACTATCTGTGAACGTTCCTGCACAACCACAATCTCCATCTTCAACATCATTTGTTGTACAAGCATCTCCATCATCACAAGCAGTACCTGAGGCTGGACAAGAAGCTGCAACAGTTACATCGAAAACACAAACTTCAGAATTTCCACAATCATCATTAATAAGGTATACAATTTCGTATGTACCATCCGCAGGATTGCTTCCAATTGCAGGACCTTCAACTTGTTCTATTTCTACGTTTCCTGTAAAGCAAGTAGTTGAAGCTGTAGGAACATCCCAAGTGAAATTATCAGAGTCAGTTGTAATATCTCCAGGACAAGAATCCAATGTCAATACGGCAACCTGACCGTTAACAGTAACAGTCAGTAAGCATTGAGTGAAGTTGTTACAAGAGTCTACCAAGTTGTACGGAATGAAAGTCGTTCCGACAGGTAAGGCATCTCCGCTAAAATATGTACTATCTATTTGAGCAACTTTAATACCTGGAATATAACATGTTGTTGTTGCCGTTGGATCAGCCCATGTTGCTATTGCAGAACTTGCACCTGGTGCTGCATCTACAACAACATCTGCTGGGCAATCTGCGGTTATTTCCGCTGGGTTGTCTTCGACAGTTACTGTAAAAATGCAAATCTCTTCATTTCCACAATCGTCTGTTACTCGGTAAATAACTTCTGTTACACCAACAAAGAAATCTGCCCCATTAGCAGGACCGCCTATTTGTTCAACAACTGGATCGGCAGGTTCACCGCCACCATCTTCTATAGTCACACAGAAGTTAACAGTTTCACCATTTCCATAATCACCTCCAGTACCATATACTGTTCCATCAGCTCCTGTAAGTGTATAAGATCCATTACCATATTGGCAGCAAATACCATCACCGTAACTATCACTGACAATAAAATCATAACAACCATCTGTCAAACAAGTAGTAATTGAAATACTTGACCCATTAGGCTGGCTTCCATAATTTCCTCCAGATGCTACAACTGTATTATTTGCATCTTTGATTTCCCAACTTACATCTTCTGGATAGTTATCAAAAGTAATATCAAGAACAACATCTTCACAGCTACCATTATCACCTCCATTACTACATGGAATTTCCATGACATATTCATAGCTATAGTTATAGATATTTCGATCAGTCCATTCTCCTGTAGATTTTTTTAATCGAGTAGCTTTATCATAAATACTTCCACCAGGTTCTCCTACCTGCCAATTCGTATAAGTAAGAGGATCTCCATTTATCCATTGAAAATCTCCTGGAGAATTGATCGTGGTTAACCCAGTCCAAACTGAACCTGTTCCAGGATTAATATTTGAATGGATATAGTTATTCTCTTCTACACTATTAATAGAAACAAGGTGTCCACCATTCGCTTCAGTATTCGATCTTGCATCCACCCAATTTGAAGGATGATCAGAAATAAAATATTTAGCATCATTAAATTCTCCTAAATAAATAAAACCAGGAATATTTTCACTAACATCACTACACTGTGTTACTTGTTGACATTCATTTCCGTCTCCACTAAGCATGATGTTGATATCTCCATCTTGGCCACCACTAGCTCCACTAAATACAAGGTCTGGGCCATTAGTCGGTTGGTTATTGACTACCCCACTCAACCATCCACTAGCTCCAAATTGATTAGTCCCATCTGTAGCATTCGCTCCATTCCCTAACTGGAACGCTGGTCCAATTCGAGACATAGAAACAGAAGCACCAGCCAATCCTGCAACTCCTGTAAGCGTTCCATCAGAAGTGGTATAATAATACCAGTCATCTTCATTGGTTGAAATACAAGAATTATCTTTAGGGCTACCAGACGGTGGATCAACTGTTCTACCTGAAAGTTGAAAATCAATATCGAAAACATAATCAGAATTACTAACATTAGTTATAGTAGCTGTATAATTAGCAGTACCATCTTCGTATTCTATAAAAACACCATTAGCTACAGTATAGTGATTATTAAGATTATTGAAAGTTAAATACATCCCGTATACAGTACTATTATTACATTGTGTCGTATTTGAAGCAGTACGAGTTGCACAAGTTTCTTCATTTCCAACAGTACAAGTAGTTGTTGGATCTGCTGGCTCATCCCAACTAACAGGTATAAGTGATTGTCCTGCTTCCGGTGTTACTGTAATATCAGTTGGACAAGCGAATTCAATATCTGGATCATCAACAGCTACCAATGGTTCCACATATTCCACAACAGTAATCACTGCATCACACGAAGCAGTAAATCCAAAATTATCTTCAACAGTAAGTGTAACCAGTTGAGATCCTAAATCTGCTATTGTAAAATCTGTACGGTTAATTGTTTTGTCGACAAGTGTTGCTCCACACTCTCCATAGCCTCCTTTATCAACATCAGCAACAGTTAAAGTACCTAAACCATTTTCGTCTAATACTAATACATAACCCGATTTACAACCAGGAACAGGAGGCTTAGTCTGATTAATGTCATTATAAACTACACCAAATTCAAGAATCGTTTCATCAACATTACCTTGTAATTCATAAATGATTCCATCATGAAGAACTGTAGCAGCAATATCTGTAGGAGAGTCTTGAATGATTATCCCACAAATTTCTGTGTTTACTGTTCCATTATTTGCGAAGTTGTTTGTATTATTTAAGGTACCAGAATTATTAATGGTCATTGAACCATCATTGGTAACTAAGGAATTATTTAGAAGAGTACCTGAAAGTTGGAAATCATTTTGAGTAGTGATGGTTCCATCATTAGTCAACGTTCCAGAATTTTCAGTTGTTAAGGTTCCATTATTAGTAACGGTTCCATCATTTTGAAAATCATCATTATGAGAAAAAGATCCTCCAGTAAGTATATCAATATTTCCTCCGGCTGCATTCGTAATTGCACTACCATTTGGACTTGCAAAGGTTCCATGATTTAAAATGGTTCCAGAGTTTACAACATTATTAGTACTCATAATAGCACCATAATTAGTGAAAGTTCCATCATTTTCTAATAAACCATTATTAGTAAACTGGCCATGATTAATTAATGATGCACCGTTATCATTTGTAAAAGTTGCAGAAGCAGCATTATCAAATGTTCCGAAGTTTTCAAATGTTCCGGTATTCGTAAATGATCCGTCATTATCGAAAACTACAGAGCCTGCGTTCACAAAATAATTATTGTTGTTTACTAAGGTTCCAATATTGAAATTAATAATGGTTCCATTGTTATAAACAAAATCATTAAAGGTAATCGAACCTGCATTTTGAATAGTAAGATCAATTACCGGTGATCCACTATAAATTGGAAAAATGCCACCATTTGGTGTTCCGGGAATAGTGACTGTCATTCCAGAAGTTGGTACTCCAGCAGACCAGTTGGCTGCATTCATCCAATCGGAATCAACATCACCCGTCCATACTGTTTGCGCATTTAGCGACAAGCAGAACAAGGCTGAAAGAAGTAACGAGTAAAGAATTCTCATTTCCGTTATTTTTGTTTTGATTAAAAAAAGAAATTGATTAAAAAGCACTAGATGGCTATCCTATTTGCATACAAATAGAATAACTATTTCTTTTGGTGATTGTGAAATGATTATTGTTTAAAACAATCTAGTAGGTCAGATTTGCATATACAAATCTCTGTTAATCAATTGGTTGATAGGTTAATGCTATAGAAAGGTGATTGGTGAGAATTTCTAGAATGTATGTTTGTGTGTAAGCTTATTGATTTAAGCTCCTCAAAGATACATTTTTTATCAATATAAAAAAATGTTCTTTAAGAAAACTATATCAAAGCTGTTCCTCAAAAAAGCTTTGATATGCTTTATTCTTTTTTAATCATATGGCAAAAAAAACAAACTACCCACAAGTGGGTAGTTCGCTTAAAATTCAATATAATACAACCTACTAGTTTCGAATGTTTAGCCAATTAACAAGGTGTATCGACTGTAGCATTACAGCAATTCCCTCAATAATTATTCTCTCTCTATCATTTACGATATCAGAGTTTTTGATATTCGAACTGGTTATTTCTTTCCTTTAAAAAAAGGTAGTAATTGGGACAAGTAGACAAAAACGTCTGGGTGTGATTGTGTTGAATTATAAATATAACATAAAAAAGGCTATTTTAAAAAATAATAAATTACTTTTTTAAAATAACCTTTTTATAAAACAAACAATATCAAATACTTCTGTTATTAATTTGAACCTAAAGACGAAGATGTTTTATCTTCCATTTTAGGCAAGGAAAAGTTTTCTCTTCTTTTCATCAAATAAGATTCAACCTCATCTGTTCTTTTCATTTCTGCTAATTCCCATCCATTCAAATGAAAATAATTTAGAATAGAAACGATACTGTTGAATTCTAACTTCGTCCCTTTCTTATCATGCAATTTCAGTTTGGCATTTCCATTTTCACTTTGAGAGTCTTGTCCATAATCGACCATGACTCCAAATTGATCGGTGCTTCTATTAAATTTTTCCCAAACCTCGATATATTGATAATTGGTTGCATTTACATTCTTCTGATTTACAAAAATTTGAGCACTTGCCCAATTTGCTGTGAGAATAAAAACAAAAAGGAGAATCTTTTTCATAATTTGGTAATTCAATGTGATTAATATTTTCTGAAATTGTTTTAAAATGGAAGTTGAATTTTATTGTAAGTGCTTGGTTCTCAAAATGAAGCTCCATTATTTTTTCGTAGCCGTAGCTACGGTGAAAATAATTAACTGAAATATTGAGGATCAATGGCTTGCAAGAAGAACATCATTCTGTTTTATAACAACTTCTCTTAATTGAATTATCAAAAATGAATCCAATAAGAGAAAAAATTTCAATGACAATAAGTACTTTCGGGTTAGAACAAAAAAAAGTGCCATCTCGATAAAACTCGTGATGGCACAACAACATAACCATGAAAATACATAACCAATTCTTTACACCTTAGCGACAAACGTGTAGCTATCGATGCATTTTATATCTTTAGATAATTTTTATCAAGTTTCCCTGAAGACAGATTTAGTATAAAAACATACTAATCAATTCGGCTGGCAGGGGGATTATTCTCTTTGTCAAAATGGTTTACGGAAGATTTTCCTAAAAGTTGATTGAAAGAGAATTATTTTTATAAAAAATCGTATTTTTTATATTGCTAATGTTTTATCGTTTATAAAACAACACACTACAAATTAAATCAAACACCATACCAAACATATATTTATTTTAAAAATTTATTCACAACTTCCAACGACCATGAAAAAACACTTGTGTTTACTGATTTCTTTGATAATATTTTTTTTCACAGCCTGCAAAGAGGCTCCTAAAACAGATGTTCCACTTTACGAAATTTCTAAAGCTGCAACCACTGACAAAGCAATGGTAGTCTCTGCTCATCCACATGCCACAAACATTGGTGTTGATCTACTTCAGCAAGGCGGCAATGCTTATGATGCTGCGATAGGTGTCCAGTTTGCATTGGCTGTGGTTTATCCAGTTGCCGGAAATATTGGAGGTGGAGGCTTTATGGTTTCAAGAACCAAAGCTGGAGAAATCACAACCTTAGATTATAGAGAGAAAGCTCCGGCCGCAGCACATCGTGATATGTATCTCGATAGTTTAGACAATGTGATAAAAGGCCTAAGTATTAATGGTCACCTTGCAGCTGGTGTTCCAGGAAGTGTGGATGGCATGTTTAAGATTTTTGAGAAATACAGCAAACTCAAAGATTTTAAAAAACTCATCCAGCCTAGTATCGACCTGGCCGAAAAAGGGTTTAAGATCACAGCAAAACAAGCTCAGAATTTAAATGGTAAACAGGATGCTTTTAAAACCTGTAATACAACGATGCCTGTTTTTGTAAAAGATATGCCCTGGAAAGAAGGCGACCTACTCGTTCAAAAAGACTTGGCCAATACTTTAAAAAGAATTCGCGATCAAGGTGAAGCTGGATTTTACGAAGGCGAAACAGCAGACCTAATTGTCAAAGAGATGCAAGCTGGTGGTGGAATTATCAGCAAAGAGGATTTAAAAAATTATGACGCAGTTTGGCGAACACCTTTAAATACAGTCTATAAAGGTTACAATATAATATCCATGGCTCCCCCATCAAGTGGCGGTATTGCATTAACTCAATTATTAGAAATGGTTGAGCCTTATCCTATAAAAGATTGGGGGTTTCAATCTCAGAAAACGGTCCACTTGATTACAGAAGCGGAGCGTCGTGTCTATGCAGACAGAGCAAAACACTTGGGTGATAATGATTATTATAAAGTCCCAATGGAAGAATTAAAAAATCCGGATTACTTAAAAAGTCGGATGAAGAATTTCAACCCTGATCTTGCAACATCCAGCGACTCCATTGAAGCTGGAGTTTTCGAACCAAAAGAAAGTGAGCAAACTACTCACTTCTCTATTGTCGATCAAGAAGGGAATGCCATTTCAATTACAACGACGATCAATAGTGGCTATGGTTCCAAAACCGTGGTGACCGGAGCTGGCTTTTTATTGAATAACGAAATGGATGATTTCAGTTCGAAACCAGGAACACCAAATTTCTATGGTCTCCTCGGCGCAGAAGCCAATGCAATCGAACCAGGAAAAAGAATGCTAAGTTCGATGACACCTTCTATCGTCGAAAAAGACAATAAACTTTTTATGGTTGTTGGAACGCCAGGTGGATCTACCATCATCACCTCTGTTTTTCAAACCATTCTAAATGTCACCGAATTTGGAATGACCATGGATGAGGCCGTAGCTGCTCCTAGGTTTCATCATCAATGGAAGCCAGATAAAATAATGGTAGAAAAAGATGCGGTCTCCCCTGCTGACAGAATCGCTCTTGAAGGAATGGGTCATGAGTTTTTAGAAAGAGGAAGTATTGGTCGCGTTGATGCAATTTTGATAAAGCCTAATGGAAAACTGGAAGGCGGCGCTGACCCTAGAGGAGATGATCATGTAGCGGGATTTTAAGTATAAAAATATAGTCCAAAAACTTAAGAGGGTTTTAAATTTCATTCTAATCAGTAGTAGAATGAAATTTAAAACCCTCTTCTTTTTTCCCACCTTAATTATATACCCTCCAAAAGGATCAAAAACACTTCAAACGATATTCCATGTCACATTTTTAAAAAAAAGTGTTAAAAAGTGTTACATAATGAAAACTCTCCCGTCTCAAGGATACCCTTAACAATTCAACATACTCTTTATTTTTAATTTCAATTAAACAAAAATACTATGGGCGATTTCTCTTTACAAGAATTTTTCTCCTCTTTTGGAACCAAAATAGCAAACCTCCTCCCAGGAGTCGTAGGTGCTATAGTTTTACTTATACTTGGTTTTTTAGTGGCAGGATTAGCAAAACGTTTAGTTCGAGGCGTTTTAAAAAGAACAAACATCGACGAAAAGATCAGCAAAAGCTTAAAATTTGATTTTCGATTAGACAACTTCATAGCGAAGCTAGTCTATTATATCGTCCTCTTATTTTTTTTACTATTGGTATTAGACTCACTAGGAATAAGAAGTGTGTTGGATCCTGTCCAAGATATGCTTAGTCAATTTTTAGGATACATTCCAAACATAATTGGAGCAGGTATCATCGGTTTTGCAGGATACATCATTGCAACGATTGTAAAAGAAGCAGTTGGCTTTTTTGGTGAAAGTATTGAAAGTCTTTCTGCAAGAGTAGGATTGAGTACAGAACTGGATTTGGTTAAATTATTAAAGCAAATCGTTTTCTTAATGGTATTTATTCCAATATTAATTTTAGCATTGGACAGCTTGAAAATGACAGCGATATCTGAGCCAGCAGTTAATATGCTAAGCTCTATGATGGAAGCTATTCCAAAAATTATCGGAGCAGGAATTATCATTGCTGTATTCTACATTGTAGGAAAATATGTAACCGCTATCGTAACTGAACTATTGAAAAATGTTGGATTGGATAGCTTTTCTTCAAAATTAGGTTTGACAGAAATGATTGGAGAAAATACTTCTCTATCAAAAATTATTGGAAACATTCTTTTCTTCTTTTTAATGTTCGGAGGTATTATCTCTGCGATGGAAAGATTAGAAATGGATAGCATCAATGGTATCTTAAATGATACTTTCCATGTAGCTGGAAAAATATTCTTTGGATTGATCATCATGGTAGTTGGAAACTGGTTGGCAAATGTAGCTGCTAAAACATTGTCAAAATCAGCAGATAATGCAGGCATGGCTTCTTTAGCAAAATTTGCAATTCTTGGGATATTTTTAGCGATGGCATTGAACACGATGGGTATTGGAAAAGAGATTGTAAACCTTGCTTTCGGTTTGACCCTTGGAGCAGTTGCTGTAGCTTTTGCACTTTCCTTTGGACTTGGAGGAAGAGAAGCTGCTGGAGATACAATGTCTCATGTCTTAAAGAAATTTAGAAAAGATAAATAGAACACTGAGTTCTATAAAGAAACTCTGTATAGCCTTTTGACCAATTATTGTTTTTATTGACAAATAAACACAATACAGAGTTCTGCCGATATGAAAATAGTTTGAAGTATTTCAAATTATTTTCTATCGGCACCTTCTCAAAATGAGTGGATCGGAAACTAACCCAATCGATTCACTCAATTTTGAGTGCACCCAGAATTAAAGGTAAGTTAGGTTCACTCTCTCAGTTATAAAAGCCTCCTAGCTCCTTTAATTCTTTTTTCAAATATGGATTTATTACTCTGAAATAATAAATTGTGGCTATTTCTAATAAGGGCGGAACTCAGTTTCTGCCCTTTTATTTTTCCTACCAAGATAGTTCCTTAAAAGGCCTAAAAATATCTCGTTTGTCCAAATCTGACATTTCCTTTCACTAGCATTGACTCTTGATTTTTAAACCCACTAATTGCGGTTTCATTTTTTAAAAATCACAGTTCTTTAAATGCCGTGAACAAGCCATAAATAAGAACGAAAATCATTAACTATGTTATTCAAAGAGATTGTTTCAGTAACACTAATTTTGTTTTCCGTTATTGATATAATGGGAAACTTACCTATCGTCATAGGTTTCAAAGAACAAGGCAAAAAAATAAAACCTGGAATGGCTACTATTGTAGCAGGCGTCATTATGATTGCGTTCCTTTTCGGAGGAGAATCAATCTTAAGCTTGTTTGGAGTAGACGTTCAATCTTTTGCAATTGCTGGTGCCATTATTATTTTCATCATTGGAATGGAAATGGTTTTGGGAATTACACTCTTTAAGGAATCAGAAGATGAGTCCGCTAATACTTCAATTGTACCGTTAGCTTTTCCACTCATCGCCGGAGCTGGAACCCTGACTACAATTCTATCACTAAAAGCAGAGTACGAAACATTGAATATTGGAGTAGGTATTGCCCTTAATCTTTTAATCGTCTTTATTGTTCTAAAATCTTCCTCTTTTATTCAGCGAAAAATTGGCAAAGGTGGAGCCGCTATTTTAAGAAAGGTTTTTGGAATTATCCTTCTGGCTATTGCGATCAAACTGTTTAAAACGAATTTGGGATTATAATTCCAGGGAAGGTGTATATTGTTAAAAGCATATTCGCTTTATTTTAATAAAAGCGTTACTTATTGAAAGTAAGTCTTAATAATAATGAAGGGCTATTCCAACCATTTTGGCAAGTCCGAATTTAAAGTTTAAGTAATTGATCAAGTCCTTTTGATTTTAAAATCGGAAGGACTTTTCATTTACTTCAGCAAATTCCGAGAATACAAAACACAATTCTGTCAAATACTCACTGATCGATTTTGCTATGACTCTTATCATAGATTTTTCTTTTGGTGTATAATTTCCGGAACAAATTCGGGCATCTCTCCTAAAAGCGTTTCTGGAAGAGGTTCCAAATGTAAATTCGATAAACGATACATAATTAGGGTAACCGTTACCGCACCGATGACTGGTCCAACAATAGTTCCTATGACTGGTATGAAAAAGATGATATTTAAAACGAGTCCTATTGCCAGGGATACCCCAACAAAATCTTTGGCATATTTCATACTTTCCTTAATGGTGAGATGGAATTGCTCCGTATAATTATCTATAAACAAGAGTCCGAGGAAATAAGATTGAACGGCGAAAATAAAAACAGGTTCTAAAAAATCAATGGTTCCAAATATTCCAAAAGAAATCTTTATCAGGAGCGTATAAATCATTTCCAAAATAAAACATCGAATAGCCACTTTGATCATACGGATTTGGGCCTTTACAAAAGTATTAAAAGTAAGGTCTGATGACTTTCCAGTCAGAATTTCCAAGGTTCGGCGACAGATATGAAAAATGATCACTTCTAATAAAAGCAGCATTACATATTTCAAACCGCCAACAAATAAAAAGTCATAACTTTCAAAAGCCATATTTTGAAACAACATTCCCATTTCTGCAAACGCATTTGCGGAATCGACAGATTTGAAATGGTCTAGCCAGTCCATAAAAATACTAAGAGATTTTAGGCCAAACAAAATTGCCAATCCAATTAATCCACGAGATACCCAGCCATATTTCCAAAACCCTACCCACAACTTATGTTTAGTAATAAAATGTGTGGCTTCACGATGTGCCTTCACCGTATCCACAAATTGTGAGGTATACTCTTTGAATAATTTAGTATTCATTTTCTTTTATTTTAAAAGGAAAAGAGGATGTTAACCGAAGATACTTCATTTTT
>CAKZTD010000219.1 GCA_937921595.1 uncultured Saprospiraceae bacterium | reverse complement strand
TAATCCATCAAAACATATTCTCCAATGTAAATTGGAATGTTTGTTTTTGTAAAAGGATTCACCGCATGAGCACCGATAAAGACACCAGTTACTTCCTTCACTTCTGACATTCTCTCTCGCTCTGATCTGGAATTTACATAATCTAAATAAGTATCAACTTCTGCTTTTTGATCTGCAGTGGTTAATTCTTTTACCAATGGATGCTCTGGTGCCAAAACCATAAAAGTCACTCCAAAGATCGTATCCGGTCGAGTTGTAAAAACCTCTATTTTTTCTTCACTATCTTTTACATCAAAAAACAATTGTGCTCCTTCTGATCGGCCAATCCAATTCCGTTGCATCGCCTTCAATGCATCCGACCATTCCACATTTTCTAAATCATCTAACAATCGCTCTGCATAAGCAGTAATTCTCAACGACCATTGCAACATCGCTCGACGTTCAACTGGATGCCCTCCCCTTTCAGAGACACCATCTTTAACTTCGTCATTCGCCAAGACGGTCCCCAATGCTTCACACCAATTCACATAACCGGTTTTGCGATAAGCCAAACGATAATTCATCAAAATATCGCTTTGCTCTTTTGCATTCATTGCATTCCAATCCTCCGCAGAAAAATCTTCTTCCTGAGTAGTCGCCGCTTTGATCCGAGCATTACCTTCATGACTAAAGCGTCTTTTCAAATCCGTAATCGGCAAAGCCTTCTTACCTTCATTATCATAGTAGGATTCAAAAAGCTGAATAAAAATCCATTGCGTCCATTTATAATAAGATGGATTACAAGTTTTTACTTCACGATCCCAATCAAAACTAAAACCAAGGTTGTCTAATTGATCTCGATATCTTTTAATATTTTCTTCAGTAGAAATCGCAGGATGGACTCCAGTCTGAATCGCATATTGCTCCGCAGGTAATCCAAAGGCATCGTAACCCATTGGATGCAAAACATTATAACCATTCATTCTTTTGTATCGAGAAAAAATATCAGAAGCGATATAGCCAAGCGGATGCCCAACATGCAATCCCGAACCCGAAGGATAAGGAAACATATCTAACACATAAAACTTAGGTTTTTCGTTTTGTCCAGGTTTTGGGTTTTCTACTTTGTAAACCTTATTTTCCTTCCAATAGGCTCTCCATTTTTTTTCAATCTCTCGTGGATTATAGTCCATATCTGCTGTATTTTTTTTAGTATCTAACTTTTTATTAGGAACGAAAGTTCCGCTTTAAAGATTCAGGGTGCGAAATTAGCCAAAATGTTGGAAAAGAAAGGATTTAAAAAAGAGAATTATATCAGGGATTGATTATTAGATTTTTATAAAAACTAAATACTGAATGCTCAAAAGTGCTTTTTACTGGAAATATTGAAAAATTGCTTAAATTGTAGCTTCATCAAACTCAAATTAAATTATGATCAAATCAGTTTTAAAACTAGGGGTTCTTCTCCTTATTGGTATTCTAGGGTATAATTACTTTCTTGGAAATCCAGAAGAAAAAGCAAAGTCTAAAGAAATTATAGGCAAAACCGTCGATTTTGGAAAAGATATAGGAAAGGCAGGTGTAGGACTAATCAAGGAGGAATATCAGAAATTCAAAAATGGCAAATATGACAAAGCACTCGATAAGGTTGGTAATCTTCTAAAAGATGCTAAACAAAAAGGTGGTGAAATAGTCAATGATATTCAAGACTGGGAAGAAAGAAGAAAAGTATGGAAAGAGAAAAAAGATGCTTTTATGGAAGGCTTGGAAGATGATGGTAAAAACATGACTGATGCTGAAAAAGAAAAAATGAAAGAATTAGAAAGAGAAGGAAAAGCTTTGGAAAAAGATGGTAAAGATTTAAAAGACAAAGCAGACAAACAGTAGAAATTTATTCGGCATGCGATCAAAGTTATTTTTTATAACCAGTGTTTTTTTATTATTCAATGCTCTACTATTCGGTCAACAACGTGTAGAGAAAATCCCTGGTTCGGATGTTTCTTTTGAACTGGTTTTAGTTGAAAAAGGAATACATCAATTTAATGACTTTGAAATCCATTTAGATAGTTTTTGGATCGGAACTCACGAAGTTACTTTTGATGAATATATCTTATTTCAAGACTTGGAATACGATTCGGATTCGTCCTATGCTAAACTTCCTTTTAAAGCCGATGCAATCTCTCGGCCTTCTCCACCCTATGAAGATTTCTCAAAAGGGATGGGACGTAAAGATGGCTTCCCGGCTGTGAGTATGACTCAACAAGCTGCAGTGCGATATTGCGAATGGCTTTATAAAAAAACAGGAACTTTTTATCGACTACCAACAGAAGCAGAATGGGAATTTACCTGCTTAAAAGGAAGTACCGATATTGAAAATTCGGATGACCTAATTGATGTCGCTTGGTTCTTTGAAAACAGTTTTGAAAAATTCCACAAAACAGGAGAAAAAGAAGCGAATCAATTCGGTATCCATGATATGCTGGGCAACATTGCAGAATGGACCGCAGACTATTATTTATCTGATGAAAATTACATTGTCTTTTTAAAAGATAGCACCGCTACTAATCCTTGGATTGTTCCACTTCGTCGGCATTCAAGAACGGTCAAAGGTGGTTCTTATGATGACAATCCAGAAGATTGCACTTGCCAATCTAGGCTGAAATCCAGATCAAAATGGCAAGCCAGAGATCCACAAATTCCAAAAAGTAAATGGTGGAATCCCGATTCACCTTTTGTAGGATTTAGAATCGTCCAACCCGTTCAACAACCGACTACTATAGAAATTGAAGACTACTTCAATAAAGCAATAAAATACTGACTTACAATAACTTATAAGACAAACTACTTCTTTTCAAACTCCTAAATATCCTTCCAACATGAAAAAGAAAAATCAAAAAAAAGGAATCATCAATCGTCGAAACTTTATGAAAAGTACGGGCATAGCTGCTGGTGGATTATTAATGGCTCCACTCCCATTGGCCGGAGCTTACATTGATGGGACAGATGCTATTAAAATCGGATTGATAGGTTGTGGAGGAAGAGGTACGGGTGCTATTGTTCAAGCATTATCGACCAATCAAAATGTAAAACTTGTCGCCATGTGTGATGCATTTAAAGACAATGTCGATAAATGTTTTAAAAAGATAACAGATCCGGAATTCCAAGATTGGAGCAGTGAAGAACCGGTAAAAATTCTTGACAAAATTGATGTAACTGAAGAGACCAAATTTCATGGATTTGATGCTTATAAAAAAGTAATAGAACTTTGTGATGTAGTGATTTTAACTACGCCTCCAGGATTTAGACCAATCCATTTTGAAGCAGCGATTGCAGCTGACAAACATGTCTTTATGGAGAAGCCAATGGCCACAGATGCCATCGGAATTCGAAAGGTTTTGGAAGTTGCAGAAATAGCCAAAAAGAAAAAATTAAATGTCGTCGTAGGTCTTCAAAGACATTATCAAAAGAAATATCAAAAGTGGGTAGAGATGCTTCACGAAGGCGTGATCGGAGACATCGTTACTTCTCATGTTTATTGGAATAGTGATGGTGTTTGGGTAAGACCTAGAGAAAAAGGCCAAACCGAAATGGAGTACCAAATGCGGAACTGGTATTACTTCAATTGGCTATGCGGAGATCACATCACAGAGCAGCATATTCACAACCTTGATGTCAGCAATTGGGTCAAAAAAGATTATCCAATAAAAGCACATGGCATGGGTGGTCGTCAGGTAAGAAATGGTATTGATCATGGCGAGATTTTCGATCATCACTTTGTAGAATTTGAATACGCTGATGGAACGAGAATGTATTCGCAATGTCGACATATTAAAGGCTGCGCCTCCAAGGTTTCGGAGTCGTTCCAAGGAACGAATGGCTCTGCTCCTGCTCCAGGGGTGATCAAAACTAGAAGCGGTTATTCCCTCATGAATTATAATGATAAAAAGGATAAAAACCCTTATCAGGTAGAGCATGATTTGCTGTTTGACGCAATAGCAAAAGGCGAGTATAAATTCGCTGATGCTGAAAATGGCGCCAAAAGTACCATGACATCATTGTTAGGTCGAGCTGCGTCTTATTCTGGGCAAGTCATTCAATGGGATGATGCGATTAATTCAGACTTGAGTTTGATGCCTAAAAAATTCGCTTGGGATGCAAATCCCCCAGTGATGCCGGACAAAGATGGTCGCTATCCGATTCCAACTCCTGGAAAAACTAGAGTGATTTAAGATGTTAATTATACATTTTGAAAAGTTTAGGAAACTTTTGAAGTTTCCTAAACTTAATCACTTCCTTGCCTCTTTTCTATTCTTTATAATTCATTGTTTCTTCTTTCTTTTCCTAAGTAGCCCTACCCTCGCCCAAGAAAGATTTGCTTTTTCGGAGCCACACATGGGAACGACTTTTATGATCATTCTATATGCAAATGATGAGTCTCAGGCTAAACATGCTACTCAAAAAGCATTTCAAAGAATCAATGACCTAGAGCAAATCATGAGTGATTATCTTCCAGAAAGTGAAGTCAGTCTACTATCAAAACATAGCGGGGATGCTCATAAAACTAAAGTCAGCAAAGATCTCTTTAAGGTTTTAAAAAAATCAAAAAAATGGTCAAAAAAGACTAATGGAAGCTTTGACATCACGATTGGCCCTTTGTCAAAACTCTGGCGGAGAGCATTTCGGCAAAAAGAAATGCCTGACTCCTCAGCTATTTTAGCTTCAAAGAAATTGGTGAATTATAAATGGATAAAGGTTTTTCATTTTTCAAAAAATGTAAAATTAAAGAAACAAAATATGCGAATTGATCTAGGAGGGATTGCAAAAGGATATGCTGTTGATGAAGCGATGAAAGTTTTAAAAAAGCAAGGAATAAAAAGTGCTTTGATTGAAGGTGGTGGAGATATTCTTGTTTCTGAAGCACCTCCTGAAAAAGAAGGCTGGGAGATTTTTACCCCTGGTTATAAAAAGCATTATGTTTTAAAAAACAAAGCCATCGCAACTTCCGGAGCTCAATATAAATACATCCAATGGAAAGGTGAAAAGTATTCGCACATCATCAATCCAATCTCTGGTTACGGAATGACACATAGAAGAACAATCACTGTCATTACAAAAACATGCGCGGACGCAGATGCTCTAGCTTCTTCATGTAGCGTGATGGATCATGCTGAAATAGCAAAATTCAAGAAAAATAAAAAATGGAGAATTTTTATAGAATAAAATTCTAGATGTTTATTCATTCCTCACTGTCAAATCGAGCATTAGCCTAGCTCGATGCGGTGCATCAAATGGGCGGAAGTCGAGATTAAGCCCGCTCACAAACCTCAATCTCCGAAATATTATCCAATAATATATTCCCTTTAACCGCCTTACCTACTTCATTCGGGAAATAAGCTTCAAAGATGATGTAATTATAGATCGCATTTGTTTTAAATTCTAAAAGATAGGTCTCCCAATCCGAATGATAAATCACATCACTTTTCCAAAGCAACTGATCTCGGGAACATCGAGACCGACTTCCCCAGACTCTAAGGATCACCGATTTATTATAACCAGTATAAGTTTTTGAATGAGCTAAGTCCAAATACATATTGTAACAAGTTCCTTTTTCTAAAGGAGCACTCAAACGCTGACCGATGCTCTCCCAAGTTCTATCCGGACGAGTAATCAAACCAATATAAGTTTCTCCATCAGAAGGTTCATTATAGACTCCCCAAGAACCAGGAAGAATATCTGGAGTCGTTCCTTTTTTACAATCCAACCATCCATTAGGCATTGTTGCATCTTCTGGCTCTCCTTCAAAAGAAGGATTATCCAGTAATACTTGCCCTGAAATACTTGAAATCAAGATTAGATTAAAAAAGATAATCAGCAGTTTATTCATAAAAGATATTTCTGTTCTAAAATATATACAATCTACTTTTACCGCGTTTTCATCAATTTTGGGTACTTGCAGAACCTTCACAAATCAAATTTTTGAAGATCCTTATATTTCTCAAAAACGAAAGTAAATTCTTTTAAATTGTTTTTCAAATAAATTTAAGCAATCCTTAATTTGTTTGACTAAAGATACCTTAATAAGGTTTAAAACGAGGAGCAATATAAATTTTACCTAAACTTGAATAGAAAGCCTATTTATTTATTAGTTTTGCAAAAAGCAATAAATAGGCGCTAACAAATGGATTTTAATCAAAAAGGTATACCAAAACGTAGCAAACCTAACTACTTTTATTCTATCATTGGAGTAGCATTGGTTTTATTCCTCATAGGATCGTTTGCCTTAATTGTCTTAAATGGCCAAAGTTTGGTGAATTCCTACAAAGAAAAGATGAACATCATGGTTGAACTCAAAAATGAGCTTCCTAATCATGAGCATTTGAAAATCATTCAAACCTTAGAAGGAGCATCCTTTACAAAGAGCGGTTCTGTAGTTTTCACTTCTAAAGAAGAAGCCGCGAAAAGTTTACAAAAAGACTTTGGTGATGACTTTTCTTCTCTAGGTTTTTCTAATCCGCTTTACGATGTTATCAATTTCAGTACAAAGGCTACCTACACGCATCCGGATAGTCTTTCGAAAATTGCAGCTGATCTAAAGAACAATACCAACGTAATTGACGTATTCTA
This sequence comes from uncultured Saprospiraceae bacterium, assembly GCA_937921595.1. Taxonomy (GTDB): domain Bacteria; phylum Bacteroidota; class Bacteroidia; order Chitinophagales; family Saprospiraceae; genus JAHDHW01. The sequence goes on along the minus strand of CAKZTD010000219.1, from coordinate 40,123 downwards.
TCAAGAAGGATTAGCAGATGACATTGAAAAAAATGTGGGAAAAATAGGATTCATTGCCCTAATTATAGGTGTTTTATTCATTTTCGTAGCAGTTACGTTGATTCATAACACCATCAAATTAGCTTTGTATTCTAACCGTTTTCTTATAAAAAATATGGAATTAGTTGGCGCATCCTGGCGATTTATCAGTCGTCCATTTTTATTTAGAAGTTTAAAAAATGGCTTTTTCAGTGCTATAATCGCAATTGCGATGCTTTCAGGGCTCATCTTTTTTATAAAAAGTAATATGGTGGAATTGACAAGTCTGCTGGATCCATACCTCATCGGTATCCTCTTTTCAGGAATTCTTATTCTAGGGATTTTAATTACTGGATTGAGCACTTATTACATTGTGAACAAGTATCTTCGCATGCGATTAGACGATTTGTATTAGGATCAGAGGTGAGAAGTGAATGGTGAGAGGTTAGTTTTTTGTTTTCAGAATTGAACGATTGTCAAATTAGATTGTACAAACTTAAAATTGAATTAATATAATGGCTAAAAAGACAAGTAAAAAAAAGGTGGTATCTGCAAAGATTAAAACTACTTTATCTCCTACCGCTTCTAAATCTAGAAGCATCAAAAAAACTAATCAAGAGCCGCTTTTATTTGGAAAGCAAAATTACTACTTACTACTTGGTGGTGCTTTAGCAATGGCTATTGGGTTCATCCTAATGAGTGGTGGCGAAATGCCTGATCCAAATACTTGGGACGAAGATATTATTTATGGAACTCGACGAATCGTTGTGGCGCCATTTATGCTATTAACAGGATTAGTCATTATGGTCTTTGCGATTTTCAAAAAAGAATCTCATAGTGATAATGGTGAACCAATAGTCAATCAAGAAAGAGTAGTCAACCAACACCTATAATTCAATGGGAGAAACATTTGAAGCGATAGTTCTTGGAATCATTCAAGGGCTTACCGAATTTTTACCGGTCAGTAGTAGTGGCCACTTAGAGTTAGCGAAATTCTTTTTAAACGATGATAGTGTAGCGGAGCAAAGTATGCTCATGACCGTTGTACTGCATGCAGCAACAGCTTTGAGTACAATCATAGTTTTTAGAGAAGAAGTTATCAGGATCATCAAAGGTTTATTCCAATTCAAATGGAATGACGAAACCATATTCTCTTTAAAAATCATCATTTCTATGATCCCTGCAGCCATTGTAGGATTATTATTTGAAGATGCTTTAGAGACTCTTTTCGATAAACAAATTACGCTGGTTGGCTTTATGTTAATCCTAACCGGATTATTACTCTTCCTTGCCGACAGAGCTAAGAATACCGATAAAAAAGTCAGTTATTCTAATGCCTTGCTCATCGGAATTTCTCAGGCAATAGCCATCCTTCCAGGAATATCAAGATCTGGAGCAACCATCTCTACTTCAGTCTTACTAGGAATTGATCGGGAAGCTGCAGCTAAGTTTTCTTTTCTAATGGTTGTGCCTCTTATTTTTGGCAAAATGGCCAAAGACATTATAAGCGGTGAAATCACATATACTTCTGATATTTTACTACCTATGGGTGCAGGTTTTATTGCCGCATTTGTTACTGGACTTCTAGCTTGTACCTGGATGATCAAATTGGTAAAAAGCAGCAAGCTTTCTTATTTTGCTTACTACTGTTTTGCGGCAGCTATTGTTGCTATTCTTTTTGGAACAGGTGTACTTAACCTTTCTTAAATCATGTTATTATGTGGTCATATAGTTATATAATTATATGACCACATCAAACATCCTTTCTTTGCTTATTAAAGCTCTATATCTTTTCCTACATTTACACTTATGAATCCAAGGCTAGCCAATCCACAATATAATTTTAAAGAAGGAACAATTTTACTGGTTGACAAACCATTGGAATGGACTTCTTTCGATGTCGTCAATAAGATTCGTTACAAAGTCAAACATAAGCTTGGTGTCAAAAAAATCAAGGTTGGACATGCGGGTACTTTGGATCCTTTGGCAACTGGTTTGTTGATCATTTGTACAGGAAAATTTACTAAAAAACTGAATGACCTTCAAGGCTTGGTAAAGGAGTATACTGGCACTATAAAACTTGGTGCCACCACGCCTTCTTATGATGCTGAAAAAGAAGAAGATGCACAATTTCCAATTGATCACATTACAGAAGAAATGATCGAAAAAACCAGGCAAACTTTCCTTGGTGATATCGAACAAATCCCACCTATCTATTCTGCACTTAAGGTTGATGGTGAACGCTTATACAAGAAAGCAAGAAAAGGAATTATGGTAGAGATCAAACCAAGACCTGTCCACATCTATGACTTTGATATTCAGGAGGTTAGACTACCTTTTATTGATTTCAGAATCAAATGTAGTAAAGGAACTTATATTCGTTCTATTGCTCATGATTTTGGAAAAGTGATGGATTCAGGTTCTTACCTTACAGGACTTAGAAGAACCGAAATCGGTGATCATCATGTCGATGATTCTTGGAACTTAGAAGAGCTTATTGAGTATATTGATAACATGGAAATTCCACCGGAAGAAGATTAAAATCTCGGTGTGTTTTTAACTTGGTTTAAGCATTGCAAAATCATATTTTTTTTCCTCAAAAAAAGAGAGACATTCCTTATCGAAATGTCTCGTCTAAATTACAATAACCGTTGAACTATTATAAATGAATCTTAAAAAAGATTTATTCCAAAATTATGTAAACGCTTAGCGTTCTCCTGCTCCATTAAATCCATCAAGACCTGCAGTCGTCTCTTCTTCCAGATAAATATACTGAGCAACAGACTCCAACATTTCTAACAAACCAGAAGTACCAATTGCACTTTCTCTACGCTTCATTTGGTTTCCCAAATCATCCAAAACAATCAACGTTGGCAATTGCTCAACATAGTATTCTTCTTTGATCTTTCTTCCTCTTGCCTGGTCAATATCGATGTCTAAAATGATGAACTTTTCATTTAATAATTTCACAACCGATTCATCTTTTAATGCGGTTGTTTCCATTAGTTTACAAGGTACACACCAGTCTGCTCTGAACTTAACAAAAATATATCTACCGGTACTGACAGAAAGCGCTCTTGCTTCTTGTATATTTTCTGTTTTAAAATTCTTTACTTTATTCAGAACGGGTATTGATACTTCCGAACTAACTAACTCTTCAACTTTAGCAGTAATGCTTTCAGTACTTTCAACAACAGGTTCGGGAAGTATCTCAACGTCCTTAGTTTCCTCTTCTTGTTTAATTTCCGCTACTGGAATATTTACTTCAGTTTTTGGTGGTTCTTCAAAAACGATTGTTTCTGTTTGAACTATAGTATCCTCCAAAATAACTACTTCCTCAACGTGTGGAATTTCAGTCACCTCAAGGTCCGTTTTTAATGCTTGGTGTATACTCGTAGAAAACTCTTTTTTATCAAAATTTTCTAAGCTATAGAATCCAGCAGAAAGCAATGTACCAATTAATAAAACGGGTACAATAAATCGCCAATAAGCAATCTTTTGTTTTCTAATAAATTCAAAATCACCGGTAATATTGGAAAAACTTGCTGGTGTATTTTTTGATTTTTCAAACTGATTATAGGAACTACATTCTAAATCAAATTCAAATAAATCACTGTTTTCTTCTGGTAAATCGGAATCTATCCCTGCCATGAGTATAGTGTTTGTTTTGGTTATGTTAACGTATGTTCGCTTAAGGGGATCAAGCACTTACAACAGTAAGCATACGTTTTCTCAAAGCAGATTTAATACATAAATATGAATAATTAATTCCTGACTTTCAAAAGAATAGAGATTTTTTAACAAAAAAAGAGAAACTACTTTGAGCTTAAAAGTGGTTTTGATGCTACTTCAGGAACCGTAATCTCCAACTCTTTCACCTTGGTTCCATCGCTCCAAACACCTAAAAAACGCTGTTCTGGGGTATTTCCAAAGGCATATTCCTTAAAAGTTCCCTCTCTGGTAAAAGCATTTAAAGCATCAAACAACTTCCAATAACCAAAAAAGTCGACTGCATTCAAATGTCCCATTCTTAAAGCTCTTTTTGCAGAAACGTTCCGAATCCCACTATCAAAATCCTTATCAATCGAATAGGACTCATTATGACCTGAAGTCATACGCTTAGAACCTGTAGAATCGGAATATTGTCTAATCAAATTCCGGTTTTTCACGTGAATTGCAGTTTTATAAATCAATTTTCCAATCTTATCTCCTACCGTCTTGTCATTTTCACTGACCATAACCAGCAAATTGATATCTTCAGGCATTTTCTCATAGGTCTTCAGCAAACCGCCTTTAAAAGGCCCTGTTCCTGGAGAGACGAGCATTATGGCCTCTGGTTTTGGAATGTTATAACCTTTGTGGTAAACCGCCAGATTAGCAGAAATTACCCCGCCATATGAATGTCCAACTAGACTAAAATGATCCGTAATCGGAGCCACATGTTCCCCATTTGCCAAGGTATCTAATGCCGCAAGAATCCCATCAACCGTATTTCCAGCAAATTGCTTTGGAGAAGGACTGAATAGATTTTTCTGATATCGAGGGAAAATAACCGTATTACCTTTCCTAACCAAATGCTTAATCCATTTACCATAAATCATCGGATTATAAGCTCCATAACCATGAATAAATACAATCACATTAGCTTTCTCTGGCTTTGGAGATGCTGGTTCATACAACCAAAAACCATTTGGTTTTGATGCAAAATCGTATTGAGTCACTTCATCATGCAAATATTCCTGACCTCCAGGTCCTTCCAAGGCTTGCTCGGGAGGTTTAATTTCCTGAGCAAAAAGACTCGGAGCCAAGCACATCAAAAGAAATAAAAGTATTCTTCCCATCATTTTTTTAATTCGTCCAATAAATTAATAATATTATAACACTCTCTTAAACGTTTAATTTCTACTTTCGTTTATAAATAAATGGATCTTAATTGTTTTGTTTACAAAAACTTAAAAATGAAAATAAACTCACTTTCAAAATATGTACTCCTCCCCTTTTTAAGTTTCTTCTTACTCTCTTGTCATGCACAAATCCAATCTGGGATTATTGACTATGACGTAAATCTCGTTCCAAATGAAGATGGAGAAGTCATGAAAGAAGCTTTTTCCGATGGAGCTACCATTTATTTTAATAAAGATTATATAAAATTAGTAAAAAAAGGAAATCTAGAAAGCGGAGAATTTACCATCACGGATTTAAAAAAACAAGAAGAGTCCACTTATGTTGAAGTGATGGATCATCGGTTTGCGGTTCTTTTTGATATAAAATATATTTCTCCTATTGGCGAATTTAAAATGCTAGACGAATATAAAACCATTGCTGGATTTTCTTGTCAAAAAGCAGTTGCTCCAATGGGTGATGGTCAAATGGTGGTCTATCTTTCAAAAGACATCAAAGTTGATTATTGTCCTTATGCCGAACTTGATGGTTTTGCATTAGAATATTCTTTGGTCATGCCTTATGGCCAATTGACTTATACCGCGAGATCTCTACAAACAAAAGAAATTTCATCCAATGATATTTTACCTAAGGAATCCTATGAAGCGATTAGTATAAACGATTTCAATAAAAAAATGACTGATCTTATGGGCGGAGGAGATATTGATGAACAGCAGATCGACTTTTCTAAAATATCGATGGATGGCAAATTGCTTAGCCTTGAAACCCTTAAGGACAATGTTGTTGTTTTGAATTTTTGGTTCACCAGTTGTGCTCCTTGTAAAGCTGAAATTCCTCAGCTCAATGAATTGAAAAAAGAATTCCAAAGACAAGATGTAAGATTTGTTGCCATTAGCTTTGATCCTGAATCGGTCGTTAAAGACTTTATGCAAACACGTCCCTTTGATTTTGAAATGATTACAGATGCTCGAAAAATTACCGACGATTTTAAAGTAAGAGCCTATCCAAGCACGCTAATTTTAGATAAAAATGGTAATATTGTGCACCGAATTATTGGTGGTTCTCCGAATATTAAAAAGGAGTTAAAACCTTTAATAGAGGAAGTGTTGAATAATTAAAATAAAAAATAGCATTGGATAAAAGCAATCAACCAGTAGGTGTCATCGGAGCAGGAAGTTTTGGAACAGCCATTTCCAATCTTCTATCGCATAATGTGGATGTACTTTTATACAGCCGGCAAAAGGATTTGGTAGATCAAATAAATCGTGATCACAAACACCTTAACATAGCCCTTTCCGAAAAGATTACCGCAACAAATGATTTAGAAGAAGTAGCAAAACGTTGTCAACTTATTTTTCCGGTCGTTCCATCCATCAACTTTCGATCAATGATGCAGAATCTTTCTCCATTTTTAAAACCTTACCATATTCTAATTCATGGTACCAAAGGTTTTGATTTAAAAGATGAAGAAATGTCCAGCGATAAAGATGCTACGCTTTCCAAGGATGAAGTTTTTACCATGAGTCAGGTCATTCGTCAGGAAAGTGTTGTCTTAAGAATTGGATGTCTTTCTGGCCCTAATTTATCTGCTGAAATTCTCGAGGGGCAACCAACTGCAACCGTTATCGGAAGCCGTTTCAATGAAGTCATCAAAGCTGGCAGAGAAGTATTGGACTCTGATAAATTCCATGTTTTTGGAACGCATGATATTCTAGGAGCAGAACTTGCTGGTGCATTAAAAAATGCGATTGCCATTGGCTCTGGAATTCTTGGTGGTTTGGGTTTGGGGAAAAACATTCAAGCGATGTTGATTACCCGAGGTTTAGGAGAGATGGTCAATATTGGAAAAGCAATGGGTGCGGAACGAACGGCGTTTATTGGTACCGCAGGGATTGGTGATTTGATTGCTACCGCAACTAGTGAGAAGAGTCGGAATTATACTTTTGGAATGCGATTGGCAAAAGGTGAAACCCTTGATCAAATCAATGATACTATGCCGGAATTAGCGGAGGGTGTTCGGACCATTCAGATTATGCAACAGATTTCCAGACATTATAAATTACATGCTCCGATTACTCAAATGTTACACGCTGTGGTTTTTGATGGTTTTAAAATTGAAAGAGCAATTAACTATTTGATGAAGTATCCTTATGCCGTGGATGTGGATTTTTTATAAAATAAATTAAACAGTTTAACAAGTCATCAATCTTTTTCTAATGAAAACATCAACGATCATGATCTTCACAATCTTCCTTTCGCTTTCTGCTTTTGGACAAAAATATGCTAAGATATTAGATCAAAAAATGTCTGCCGAAGATTTAGATTATATGCCTATTGAAGAATTGATACTCTTAAAAAATGAATTGATAGCTACAAAAGGAAGTGATATAATCCGGAGTAAAGATGATACAAAACAACCTTACGCGGAAAGTCCAGAACCGTTTTTAGATACTATTTCCCAAGCAAATCTTTCTTTAATATCCAAGCTCGAATTTAACCTCAGTGAGAAAGATAGTGTTTGTACAAAATTAGAATTGTATAAACGTTTGATCAAAACGATTGAGCATCAGCAAAAAATTCCTTTTTATATTCAAACCATATTCTTGGGTTCCTGCCAAAACCCTGAAGCCAATGTCTATCTCTTGCCTGTCTCTGAAAAATTCAATACGATTGCGATTTCCGCAAATCCAGCAAGTGGTGTTGGTCCTGAGCATCATCGAATTCTAACCTTCAACTTGGAGGGCAATCAACTTGACTCAAAAACCATGCATGGAAAGGCTCAATTCAAAGAAAACAAAATCATCCATGAGTCTTATAATTCTTTGATTGAATATACTTATACGATTGATGAGGAAGGGAAATTTGATAAGAAAACTCCAACGAAGAAAGTGGATTAAAACAGAGGAACAAGTTAGCAATGCTCTAATTTATTGCTAACATGTTCCTTTGCTAATTTATTTACTTGCCAAAAGCTTATCTCTTTCCGATTCCAATACTTCCAAACAAACATCCACGATTTCCTTATGAGATCGGAAGCAAAGGATCGCAATCCGAATCCAAAATACACCTTTGATCGTTGTGGAAGAAAGAAAAACTCGGCCTTCACTTCTTACATTCTCAACCAATCGCGCATTAAATTCGTTCGCGTCTCCACTCTCCGGAACATAGCGATATATAGCTACCGACAACTCCGGATAAGGGCCAACTTCAAATCCAACCTTTTGAATTTCTTCATAAAAATATCTAGTCAGTAAAATCTTTTCACTCAATGCAGCTATGAATGGACTTAATCCAAACAATTGCAAAGGTAACCACATCCGCATTCCTCTAAAATGCTTTGTCAATTCCGGAGAAAGATTTGCTGGCGAAGGTTCGTACATATCATTGACTGCGTCTTGCATGTAACTCGCCGAATACTGATGGCTGTTTTCTAAAGCTTCTACATTTTTTATTAAAATAGCTCCAGTACCATAAGCCAGAAAAAGCCCTTTGTGGGGATCGATGGTGATAGAGTCTGAGCGTTCAATTCCTTTATAGGCTTTATTAATCTCTTTATCTAAAACAAAGAATCCACCATAAGCTGCATCGATATGAAACCACATGTCATTGGTTTCAGCGATATCAGCCAAAGCGTCCAAAGGATCTATCGCTCCAACATCAGTTGTACCTGCTGAAGCAATAAGCAAAAACGGATTCAGTCCTTCTGCTAAATCTTCTGCAATAATTTTTTCCAATTGATCGACATCCATTCTAAAACGATCATCAACAGGAACAGATCTTAGAACAGCATCTCCCAAACCAGCAATACGAATTGCTTTTTGAATAGAATGATGAACTTGTTCAGTAATATAAATAACGGATTGTTCTACTTTTTTTGCTTTAATTCCTTTTACATCTCTTGCTGTCACCACCGCAATTAAATTGGCGATCGATCCACCTGAAGTTAGGTTTCCTAGTGCTGTCTTTGGGTAGCCCATGATATTACACATCCAACGAACAAGCAGGTTTTCCATCCGAACGGCTCCTGGACTTGCAAAAAAAACACCCGCATAATTATTCATGATATCTGCCAGATAATCTCCTAAAGCAGTTGGAAAAACACCACCTCCAGGAATATAAGCCAGGTGTCCTGCAGATGCTGCATTTAAAGCTGGATAGTCGACTTCTTCCTTGATCAACTTGAGCAGCGTACTCATATCTGTCCCATCTTCTTTAATCGGAAAATCGAGTAAACCTATTCCATTATTTGACTTTTCATTATAAGCATTCAAATCATTTAGCTCATCGAGAAATTGATCGGTGTAGTTAATCACTTTATCATTCCATTGCTTTCGTTGACTAGAATCAGGTTCTAAAATCCGAGCAATTTTTTCTAAGTTGGATATTTTATTTAGCATAGATCAAATGTAAAAAAATAATAGGAGAAGCGAAGGTCTCTAATGCAACCCTTTTAGAAAAGGTCTGTCCTTTCTAATGAAGTTCTTTAAAAATAAAATTAATGGCTTTTTACAAACTATTGGTTTTTAATGACTTCAACGTTTTAATATTCAAATCAAAAAATTATCAAAAGATGAAAAATTTAACCCTTATTTTAATCATGATGACCTTCAGTATTCTCAGCTGTGAGTATATGGATGCTCAAACAGTAAAAGGATCTGGAAGCATTGTAAGTCAAACTATTGACATGGATGATATTTCAAGTCTTGGCCTTGGAATTTCTGCCAATGTTTATGTTCGCCAAGGTTCGAAGCAAAAAATAGAAATCAAAGGACAGCAAAATATTATTGACCTCATTAATAAAAAGTCTCGAGGTAATAGTTGGAATATAGAATTTAAAAGAAATGTCAGAATAAAAAGTTACGAGGAAATAAAGATTTATGTCACTTTGACTGAATTAGAAAGTTTATCAATCGGAGGCTCTGGTTCTATTTATGGAGAAAATAAATTTACAAAAGTACGAGACCTTGGATTATCAATTGGAGGTTCTGGAGATATTGAATTAGACGTAGAAGCCGATGACATTTCATGTAGTATTGGAGGTTCTGGAAAAGTTGACCTAAAAGGTTATGCTGATGCGATCTCTATAAGTATTGGAGGTTCTGGTGATGTAAATGCAATCGGCCTTAGTGTAAAGAATTGTGATGTAAGCTCTGCCGGTTCAGGAAATGTTGATATTGATGTGAGTGACAATTTAAAAGTTTCTCTTGTCGGTAGTGGCGATGTAAAATACAAAGGTAAACCAAAGGTAAAATCTTCCATCGTTGGTTCAGGAGATGTTGATCCTTACTAACTAATGGCTTGATCAAAAAATTAAAGTTCCTAAAAACTAACACCTCAAATGCATTCGCTTTTGGGGTGTTTTCTTTTTGTCTATAATCGTTCTAAGGATTTGATGATTTCATGGACGAATTTAGTAAGATCCCTTTAAATCTTATTCATTGATTCATTCTTCTTAACAGTTTTAGAATGACCAGTATTCGCCACCTTTTTATTAAAAACCTTGTAAGATTATGCAAACATTTAATATTATAATAAAAACCATAACTAACAGCTAAAATCATATAATCTACTAATAATTAGCCATTTACATTATTTTTATTTTATTATTATTAATTTAAGTGATATAAAAAATACCGATTTAAGGGTATGTTTAGAAGGTGCAATTATATTACCTTTGGAGAAGCAATTAACAACACTCTAGAAACGAGGAACTATGAACAATAAATTCTCATCTTTCTAGAACCTTCCCAAAAACTTTTCAAAAATATATTTCGAAAGAAATATAATCCGGGCTCTATCCCCCCTACCGTGTATTGACTATTGTCTATATGCAAGCCAGGCAATTCTGACAATTATTAAACCCAGCGTTAATAAATTATAATTTTTTGTAAAGTTATAAGTTTGGACTTATTGTGTCCCCCGCTAATTAATTTTTATAATCCACATGAAAAAAATCATTACATCCTCCTGTCGTGCTATTTTCAAAAATCCCCATACTAAGGTATGGTTACTAAGCTTATTGCTCTCTTTTGGATATAGCAATTCTTCTTTTACTCAATGCTCTTTATTTTGTAATCCTAGTGTTCAGATTTCCCTTGATGATAATTGTTTTGCGGAAGTTACTCCTGATGATATTTTGGAAGGCTCTTGGGATGCAAGCTGCGAACCTTTCACTGTTGTAGTCTCAGCTACTGGTGGAAATTTTGTCACCGGTGCTCAAATTGGTCAAACAGTAACCGTAACTGTTACTGCTGCAACTGGAAATTCTTGTAGCAGTAGTATAATAGTAAGTGATTATCTGGCTCCCACTTTTAGTAACTGTCAGGCAGTCTCTATTTCTTGTTTCGATAATCCTGATAATGTAAACGCTCCTAATGCAACAGATAATTGCGATGGAAATGTAAGTTTGTCTTATACGGATCAAACTCAGGATAATGGTTGCAACGGAAATGTCTATCAGGTAATTACCAGAACTTACACTGCAACAGATAATAGTGGTAATAGCTCAACTTGTAATCAAATTATCAATATTAGTCGTCCTTCATTAGCCCAGGTGGTATTTCCTCCTAATTATGATGATATTCAAGAGCCTGCATTAGATTGCGATGATGCCGATACTGCTACTTCAAATACTGGTTCCCCAACTATTGATGGACATCCTATTAATACTTCTTGTGATTTTGCCGCAGAATTTACGGATCAAATTACAACAATCTGTCAAAATGAATTTAATATCTTAAGAAATTGGATTGTCTACGATTGGTGTAACTCAACAAATATTACGTATACCCAGACTATAAAAGTCCTTGATAAAACTGCTCCTACCATCATTTGCCCTCCTAATCAGGTAATCAGCGTAAACAGCGGAACTTGTTTTGCAAGTATCATCGTTCCTAACGCTAACGTTTCTGATAATTGCTCAAGTGCAAATAATATTGACATTGATGTTGAAGTTCCTGAAGGTTATTTGAATGGAAACACTTTATATAATCTTCCTTTAGGTACTCATGAGATTATTTATACGGCAACAGATGATTGTGGAAACGCATCGACTTGTACCATGCTTATTGAGGTTATTGATGAAGTAGCTCCAGTGGCTGTTTGTGAAAGTTTTCACACTGTAGGGCTCAATGGTCCTAATGGAACTTTAGTTGAAGCTATTGTTTTTGACGATGGAAGTTATGATGATTGTAGTGATTTAATTTACGAAGTGAGAAGAATGGCTACGACTCATTGCCCAGGAAATGATGCAACAGTTTTTGATGCTTATGTTCCATTTTATTGTTGTGATATTGGAAACACAGTAATGATAGAATTAAGAGTAACTGATGCTAGTGGAAATTCAAATAGCTGTATGGTCGAAGCAACAGCTGAAGACCAAGTTAATCCAGCGATCATTTGTCCTCCTACTGTAAACATTGATTGTGGAGATGATGCTAGTGATCTTTCTCTTACGGGTGAAGCAACAGCTACAGACAATTGTAATGTAACGATTACTTATAATGATTTTGAAAACACAGATAACTGTGGTGGTGGTGTAATCAATAGAACATGGACTGCAACTGATGATTCAGGTAATTCTGCTTCTTGTTTACAACAAATTAATTTAGTCAATAGCACACCATTTTATATTACTGATACTGAATGTAATAATCCAAATATTTTTGATGGTGTAATCTGGCCTTGTGATTATGATACTGACGCTTGTGGTCCTGGTCTTGATCCTTCAGTAACTGGAGAACCAGAAATCTTTGAAGATTTTTGTGATCTAGTAGCAGTGACTTATGATGACGTTGAGCTTCCAATTACAGACAATGCTTGTGTAAAAATATTAAGAACTTGGTTGGTTGTTGACTGGTGTCAATATGATGAAGATGGAGGATCAGATGATGGTTCGTGGCAATACACTCAGGTTATTAAAGTATTGAATTCTGCTGATCCGGTTATTCTTACGGATTGTAGCAATCAATCATTTTGTAGCTATGATGAAAACTGTGAGGAAGGCCCTGCAACTTTAATCCTGGATGCTAATGATGATTGTACCGATTCTACAGATTTAAATTATTACTACTGGGTAGATTTAAATAATGATGGATCTGATGATATCAACGAAAGTGGAAATGATGCTAGTGGAAATTATCCATTAGGTACGCATAAAATAACATGGCATGTAGAAGATGGTTGTGGAAATGTATCTGAATGCGAATATCTATTTGTCATTTCAGATTGTAAAGCTCCAACGCCAAATTTATTGAATGGTATTGCTACTGAAATGATGGAAAACTGCGAGATCGAAATCTGGGCTACAGATTGGGATAACCCTTCTTCTCCTTCATTTGATAATTGTGGAATTGATGAATGGAGAGTTGTTTCTCCTTCTCAAGGACCAGGTCAGACTGCTCCACCTGCAAATGCAGCTGCAAACTGGACATTTTCTGGTGCTGATGATCTTGGTACGAATACCGTTGATGTTTGGATTCAAGATATAAATGGAAATTGGGCTTATGTTTCAACTTACATCTTGGTTCAAGACAATTTAGAACCATTTTGTGAAACTCCGGAAGGGGCTGTCATCTCTGGTACCATCGAAACAGAAATTGCTGAACCAGTTGAACATGTGACTATAAACTTGTCGGGTAATGCTCCTGGAGTTCCTGACATGGGAGATGTTACTTCTACTGATGAATTTGGAGAATATTCTGTGGGTTATCTTCCTTATGGTGGGAACTATGTTATCGCTCCAGAGAAAGATATTAATCCATTGAATGGCGTAACCACTTTCGATATGGTTAGAATGAGTCAACATATTCTGGATATCCATTTATTAGATTCACCTTATAAAATGATTGCTGCCGATATCAATAATTCGGGTTCGTTGACAACTTTAGATTTAGTTGCCTTACGAAAAGTGATTTTATTTATTGATACCGCTTTTACAAACAATACATCATGGAGATTTATTGAAGCTGATTTTGTTTTCCCTAGCGAGTCCAATCCTTGGACAACTAGTTTCCCTGAAGTATTCACAGTGAATGGTTTGGAAACTGAGTTAACAGCAGATTTCGTTGCGATCAAAACAGGAGACGTTAATAATTCAGCATACACTCATGATGAGCTTCAAGAAGGATCGGATACTCGAGGATCTTCTATCCCTTATATTTTTGAAACAACAAACTTAGCAATTCAAAAAACTCAAACATATAGTATTCCGGTTTATGCGGATGATTTAAATACCATGTTAGGTTTCCAATTTAGTTTGGATTTTGACCAGGAAGCTATTGAAATCATCAACATTGAATCAGGAGTCTTAAGTTCTGAAAATCTTGGTCTAGGATTCAAAGAACAAGGGATCATCACAGGTAGCTGGCATACTGCAAGTACCTTGGATATTGAAGAAAGAACAATCTTATTCACCATCAATGTAAAAGCTAAAAAAGATAGCGAATTGGTGGAGGTAATGAAATTAAATTCTACTTATACTCAAGCCGAAGCTTATAACGATGAGCTTGAAATTCTTGATCTAGAATTAGCTTTTGCAGAAGAGGAAAAACCTATCGGGACGCTTTATCAAAACACTCCGAATCCTTTTTCTAAAAACACAAAGATCGCTTTCAATCTTGTAGAAAGTGGAAATACTTCTCTTAGCATTTTCGATGTATCTGGAAAATTGGTTTTCAAAACAGAAAGCCTTATGGATGCAGGTTACAATGAAGTTGAAATAAATAAAAATGACTTATCCGGTGCTGGCATATACTTTTATCAGTTAGAGCAAGCAGGCGGAAATAACTTAGTAAAGAAATTGGTCCTAACAAGCAGACCTCAAGAATAGGTGATTGTGTGTTAAAACAAAAACTGTTTTAAAGATATTTAAAATCAGTTTTTGGGACGGCCTCTCATTGCTACGGTGGTGGGGGGCTTTTTAAAAAATTAATGAATTTGATTTATGAGCAAAGATTAACGAATAGCGATTTTATAAGATAGTCGTTTCTATGAATTATTAAAAAAATCAAAAAATCGTTAATCCTTGTTCTGATATCAGATCTGAAATATCCGGTGCTAGCTTTTACTTCTATCAGGAAGAGCAAGCAGGTGGTAATATATAACGAAATTGGTCCTAACAAACAGACCTCAAGATTAGGTGATTGTGTGTTAAAACAAAGACTGTTTTAAAGATATTTAAAATCAGTTTTTGGGACGGCCTCTCATGCTACGGTAGTAGAGGCTTTTTTTAAAATTAATGAATTTGATTTATGAGCAAAGATTAATGAATAGCAATTTTAGAAGATAGTCCTAGCTATAGACTATTTCAAAAATCGTTAATCCTTATTCTGAAATCAGATCTGAAATATCCGACGCTGGCTTTACATCTATCAGAAAGAGCAAGCAGATGGTAATAAATAAAGAAATTGGTCCTAACAAACAGACCTCAAGATTAGGTGATTGTGTGTTAAAACAAAGACTGTTTTAAAGATATTTAAAATCAGTTTTTGGGACGGCTTTCATTGCTACGGCGGTGGGGGCTTTTTTTATTTTTTAAATTTTATATATTCTTTATCTGCTTTTTATCTTTCCTTAACACATCCTCCTTGATATGGAGTTATGAGTATGAAGTATTTCAATACTTTGGGGATAGCCTCGCAAAATCAATTCTAATTTCAAAAATCATTATTCCTTATTCTTAAATCATAAATAAATTATCGCTTTTCCCTATCTTCGCAGCCATAAATCAAAACCAAAATATACTGTGAAGGAAATCATCAACAATGGCTTTAAAGTAGGCATTCTCGGGGGCGGTCAATTAGGAAAGATGTTGGCGCTAGCTGCTCAAAATTGGGAATTAGAAACCTGGATCATGGATACGTCCAAAGACTTTCCTGCGGGAAAAGTATGCGATCATTTTGTAGAAGGCAATTTCAAAAATTTTGAAGATGTCTATAATTTTGGGAAGCAAGTCGATGTCTTAACTATAGAAATAGAACATGTCAATACTGATGCGCTTTTAAAATTAGAAGCTGAAGGTGTGAAAGTCCACCCCTCTCCTAGCGCTTTGAATATCATCAAAGATAAAGGTCTGCAAAAACAGTTTTATGTGGATCAAGGCTTACCGACTAGTACTTTTGATTTTTATGAAAATGCAACAGCAATTAAAGAGGCTATTGATCAAGGAACATTGAGTTTACCTTTTGTACAAAAATCAAGAACAGCAGGCTATGATGGTCGAGGTGTAGCAGTGATAAAAAATGAAGAAGACCTTTCTAAATTACTAGACACGCTATCGATTGTTGAACCATTGGTCAATCTTGAAAAAGAACTTGCTGTTATAGTCGCTCGAAATGAATCTGGTGAAGTCACTGCTTTTCCGCCAGTTGAAATGGAATTTAATCCAGTGGCAAACCTCGTAGAATATTTATTTTGCCCTGCTGCTATTTCTAAAGAAATTGCTGACAAAACAATCGCGATCGCTAAACAAACCATCGAAGCGTATCAGCTTTGTGGATTATTAGCCGTTGAGTTTTTCCTTACACCTGATCATGAAATCCTAATTAATGAAGTTGCTCCAAGACCTCATAATAGTGGACATCATACGATCGACTCTGCTGTTTGTTCTCAATACCAGCAACACCTTCGAGCTGTTGTGAATTATCCTTTGGGAGATACCAGTGCAACCAGTCCATCTGTTATGGTAAACCTTCTTGGTGAAGCAGGTCATACAGGCAATGCACACTATGAAGGTCTTTATGATTGTTATAAAGTTGAAGGTGCGAAGTTTCATATTTATGGAAAAGCAATCACTAAGCCTTTTCGAAAAATGGGTCACGTGACAATCGTGGATAAGGACTTAGAGCAAGCCAAAGAAAAAGCCAAGCTTATTAAGGATACGTTGAGGATTGTTGCTAAGTAAGAAATGGATAAAAAAACTAAAATTCAAAATTCTATTAGAAAAGTATATACCAGTTAAAGGCTAAAGATCGATTCTTTGTCAAAAAGTAAAGCAATTTAACCGAGTTCTAAAAAAACACCAATGAGTAAAACTAATCCAACCGTAAGTATCATCATGGGATCAGATTCTGACCTTCCCGTAATGCGGCAAGCTGCTGACTTTTTAAAAGTCTTAGGCATTCCTTTTGATTTGACCATTGTCTCTGCGCATCGAACTCCAGAGCGAATGTTCAATTTTGCGAAGACTGCTCATCAAAAAGGTATCAAAGTAATTATCGCTGGTGCAGGTGGTGCAGCACATCTTCCAGGAATGGTGGCTTCGCTTTCTCCATTACCAGTGATTGGAGTTCCAATCAAGTCCTCAAATTCAATTGATGGATGGGATTCTGTTTTATCTATTTTACAAATGCCGAATGGCGTTCCAGTAGCAACTGTTGCCTTGAATGCAGCTAAAAATGCAGGTATTCTTGCCGCTCAGATTTTAGGTACAAGTGACTCGGAAGTCTTGCAAAAAATGCTACAATATAAACAGGAGCTTTCTGATTCAGTTGCCGTGAAATATAAAAGATTAGAAGAGGAAGGATATGAAGATTATAGGAAAGAATAAAAATTTATCCACTGAGAATTATTTTATTAGAAAAGGCTGCTAAACAGAAGTTTAGCAGCCTTTTTTAATTCATTTTTCTATCCTTTATCTAGGAGCTAAAATAAACTCTACTCGGCGATTAATAGAACGTCCCGATTTGGTATCATTCGGAGCAATCGGATTGCTTTCTCCAAATCCTCCAGAGTTCATCACATTGGAAGAAATACCTCTCGACAATAAATAATCGTAACAAGCTTGTGCTCTTCGTTGAGATAATTTTAGATTATTAATCTCCGAACCTACATTATCTGTATGACCGATGATTTCTAAACGGAAATCAGGATAACGTTGCAATACACCAATCACCTGATCCAAAACAATTTTTGAATCTTCTTTTAAAATAGACTTCCCTGTTTCAAACTGTACCGCTTGTAAAGCATAATCTAATACAGCTTTATCTTCCTTCTTCAATTCTGGACAACCAGTTGGAGAATTTGGCGCTGCTGAATTTGGACATTTATCTCGAAGATCAGGAATACCATCGCCGTCCGTATCTGGACAACCATTAAAACGACCTTCTCCTTTCGCATTTGGACATTCATCATCCGAATCTTTAATACCATCACCATCCGAATCTGGGCAACCATTCAATGTTCCTTTCATATTTGGACATTCATCTTCTCGATCGATGACGCCATCATTATCCGTATCTTTTGCTGGACAACCATTATCTTCTTTTGTACCAAACTCATTTGGACATTCATCCGTTGAGTCTGCAATTCCATCGCCATCTGAATCCGGACAGCCATTGGTTGCTCTTGGGCCATAAAGATCTGGGCATAAATCTTTATCATCAGCAATGCCATCACTATCTGAATCCGGACAACCATTGAAAGCTGCTAATCCCGCAATTTCAGGGCACCCATCTTTCGAATCTTCTATACCATCTTGATCCGTATCGACTACTGGAATTTCCAAAGGCGGAGGTAATAATTCTTCATCGTCCTCACCAAGCATAAACATCAATCCGATCCCATATTGAAGATTGTCTCTATCTTCAACATCAAGTGCAAAACGATACTCTGCCTGAAAATTTAGAAAAGCATATTTCCCCATTCGAACATGAAGCCCCGCTCCGATTGGAACTTGAAACGAAAGTTTGTCAAAATCCTCGGATACTCCTCCTAATCCTAAAAGACCATAAGGAATGATTCGACTATTATCGGTATTATATTGAAACTGTCCAACGAAATCTACTCCAACATAACGACGATTATCGCTTTCTCCTGGTAGCTTAATAATTCCTACTTTAAGCGGAATTACAGCATTAAAATATTTATTGATATTCCTCAAGTATCCAATTTCAAAACCATTGGAAAAATTTTCAAAACTCGAGAGTGAGCCTTCTTGAGGAGAGTAGTGATCTAGGAATAAGACTTTTCCAATTATAGTGTTTGGTCGGATCGTATCCTGCGCTTGGAGGCCTGAAGCCATTAGCAACAATAGACCGAATAAGATCAGTTTTTGTTCAATTAGATTATAATTCATTGAAAATCAGTTTTTTACGGATGTAATAGTACAAATATACAAAGACCTAAATAAATATGATTCAATTTAGTAATAAAACAAAAATATTACCACTTTTGGCTTATTGGGTATATAGATAAATGATGTGGAAATTTGGAATGAAGGAATGGCTTTTTTCGATGTAGATTTAGGCTTAAGTTTAGCTCTTTTATTAGGCGTAGGCTAAGCCTACGCCAAGCTTTCGCCTCCAAGTTAAAATTACTTGATCTCATGAAATTCAAAAGACGCTCTAGCAGGAGATAAAGAAGCAGCCTTGTCCCCTTCTGCAATGATATAATATTCAGTTCCCTGAACCTTATCAATCTTTGCCGAATAAATGTCTCCCACTAAATCTGGGATCATTTCTATTTTCGTAAAAGGAGAATGTTTTTTCGTTCGATAAGCAAGAATGACCTTTTCAGCATCGACTACTTTGGCTTTTATCAGATTTTCTTCTGTCTCGCCAATGTAACGTACTTCTGAGATCACTGGATTCTTACGTGTATATAATGGGTGTGTAGTCAAGTAAGTTGTACGAGGTTCCATCAATTCTGAAATTCCAATCATCTTGGATTTCCCAATAGAAGCTGTCGTTGTAAGATTTTGCTTAAAGCCTTCGTAAGAATATAATTTATTTTTATCATTTTGAACATGAATATCGATCGCGCTTTGGATCAACTTTGCTCTTTCTAAATATTTCTTATTTGCAAAATGATCATTGACAATCGTCTTGACATGTGCTACGTAAATTTTTCTATAAAGACTATTTTTCAATAAATTGGTAATCAGAGGTCGCTTATCATTTTTCTGTTTGTAATGATTAAACATACTCAATTTGGCCATTTTTTCATTGGACAAAGGCGAGCCCAAACCATCATATCTAAACCCACCAAAGGAAAGATTCATATCCCAAAGGATGGGATGAAATACGCCAAAAGAATCTTGATACATGTAGTAATTATGGCAAAGTCTTCCTGCATAACTATCCAGGTTTACCAGCACATTATTAAAGGCATGCATCCAAAGAATCTGATCTACATTTAGAACCTCTTCTATTTTATCAAAATCATTATTTAAAACATCAGTCAAATTTATCAACTCTTTCCAACCTGTCTTAGATTTGATTTCGTAAAGACCATAATAACAAGTAGAATCCACTCCAAGATATTGTAAAGAAGCTTTTTCTCCTTTCGGACAATCACGAAGATCAGCAGCATTCCAATTTGGATCGCATTTAAAAAGTACTCCTTTTTTCCAACCAAAATGTTCTTCTAAAAAGTCTTTATCAACAGATTCAGAGCTATTGTACAAACCAAGTAGCTCATCATTGACATAGAGTTTTAAATAATTGGCTCTAGGAGTTGGCATATAATTCCCAGCAATCTCATAACTTAAAACTTCCCGTACAAAACTAGGATCACGAAACACATTTGACAGTTTTAAAGATTTATATTTATCCTTAAACCGTTGTTTCTTTTTTACAAAATCCGCCTTAATATTGAAAGGTAATTTATTGAGTTCTTGATTTCGAACATTATAATAGGAAGAGTTTCCTTTGAATCGAATACCTACACTGTCATATCGAATACCATCCAAAACAACATCTGCGACTACTCTCTGGTCATTCCCTAATTGCTTTAAAGAATCCAAAGTACTTAGCCAGTTTGTATCATCGATATAAACTTTGGCTTCTTTAATGACCATCACGTCATAAAGACTTTGAGCATCAGAATTGTTACTGAGAATAGTCAGTATAGAAAATATAATATTTCTAATCATTGTCATAATTGTATTAATCCAAATGAGTTGAAATATTAAAACTTGATTTTCGTTTTGTTTCCTTCAACTCACCTATTTGTTGAGTTCTTCAATTGACGAGGTGTAAGGCTCGTACATGTAATTTGCCGGAGAGAATCCGACCGCTGCTATATTTTCCGCGAGTATAAAGTATTCGATCTTAGCTGCTTCATCTGTGTTTTTAATGGTCACTCCAAAAACCTTGTCTCCTGCTTCTCCATCATTTGACGCTCCATCATCGGACATAAAAATCTCTTGATACTTTTCTTCACTATTGAAACGATAATAAAGGGCCACACGCTTTGCTCGTTTTCCGATTTTTGCTGATATTTTGAAATCTTTAACAGTTTCGTTAGAAAATTTCTGCCTTCCTGCTACCATTACCTCTTCAACAACCGGTGGAAAAATGGAAATCTCTGAGTGCTTTTTAAGATATTTTGCTCTTTTCCCCATTAATTCCTTGATTCCAGGAATCTTACTTCGTTTTCCAATCGTTTTCGTCAAACTTTCTCTAAAATCCGCATTAGCATACTGTTTGTTTGCATCACGAACCAAATCGTTATTAATTAATGACTGCAACAATTTCGCCTCTTTCTCATACCAATCATTTTCAAAATTGTCATAAACAATTGTTCTAATGTGATTAAGGTACATTTTTTTATAGATTGGAACACTTAAAAGTTTGTTAATAAGCGGTTTCGTTTCATTATCTACATGTAATAATGGATCAAGTTTTTGCAACTCTTTCAGGTTAAGATCAGACTTAGCTCCTACTCTTTTGAAACTTCCAAATGCCAAATTCAAATCCCAAATAATCGGATTGAATTGTCCCATATCATCTTTATAGAGGTAGTAATTTTGACTATTAAAACCAGAATAGCTACTTAGGTTTACCAAAACATTATTGAAAGCTAGCATCCAAAGCGTTCGATCAACATTGAGTACCGACTCGATATTTTTTTCATCTTTATTTAAAACTCGGCTTAACTCAATCAAATCATCCCACCCGTCATGAGATTTAATCTCAAAATTGGTCGTATAACAAGAAGCTTTTTCTTCATATTCTAAAGACGCAAAAAGATTCTTTTTGCAACCCGATGGAGTAAAAGGATTCTTAGTATTTTTTGGAGTACATTTAAAAAAGCTATTTCCTTTTGATCCAAAATGCTTTTCTAAGAAGTTGCCATCTACTGCTTCCACATTGACAAAAAGGCCGTAATAACTTCCATTGATGTCGACATTTGCATAATTAGCTTCAGGAGCAGGCATATACTTTCTCGCAATCTGAAATCCTAAAACTTCACGAACCATGCTCGGATCACGTAAAGCAGTGGAAAGCTTTAATTTTTTATATCCTTTGTGATTTTGATTTTTGTCAATATAGTTAAGTACAATATGTAGAGCATTGTGATTTCCGCCAGTAGAAAACGATTTGCTACCTCTGTATCTCACACCAACATCCTCATATTTTGAACCATCTATTTCAATATTGCCAATCAAAAGTCCTTCTCCATAAAGGCGAAGAGAATCTAATAATTGAGGCCAATTGTCTTGTTCAAAAGAAATTTTGAAAGAACGAATGGATTGAGGATTGTAAAAATTATCTTCATCTTGTGCCATTACATTTTGAGAAAACGCAAAAAGCAACAGCAGAAGAGTCGTTAAGAACTTATTCATATGAATTGGAAATTGTAATTAAGATCAAATAACCGGATTTTCTGTAATAGTATAGCATAAGGGATGGGGAGCTATCAATATCATCTATTCTTCCCATTTAAGTAGTGTAGAAGAAATACTAAAGCATTTTACGCAAATTACTTTTTCTATACTACTTATGTAATGCAATAATAATAAAATTATTTGTAAAGTATCCCCTACATAAAGCCAACAGATGACAATTCTCGATTGAGATTTAAAATCTCATAGAGGTCATTTCAAAAGTCTGTCAACTTCTTTAACAAGCCAAACACCAAAAGTAACAATTAATTCTCTTTGTTTTTCCAGATTTTCGAAAGGATTTAGATAAAAATGGAGTACTGAATCCATTTCTCCTGCATATTCAGGATAATGCTTTTTAAAACTTTGTACTGCAGGATATAAATCTAGCGTAAAAGTTTTCTCTTTTTCAATAAGCAATTCAAATCCACAACGAATCAACATTTTCATAATCAACTGATTATCAGATTGACTCGGCGACTTCAGTTTCAAATATTCTTTTACATCTTGGTCAATCCACTTAAAGTGTAATAGTAAGTCTATACCGGGTTTGAAATGCGGTAATTCCTCTCCTATATCCTTTCCATAAATACAAATCGCCTGAGTTTTGAGAATCATGGCAAGCGCAGGATAGCTTATCATTAAGTTTTTAGAATATGCGGAAATCATCAACTCCAAATCACTGATAAAAGAAAATTTCGTTTTTAATTCTTCTTCTAGATCTTTTTCAAAAGAGACATGCTCCCATTTCGCTTCTCTTTTTACCAAACCAATAAAATCGACATCAGAAACACCTTCCACATAAGTTCCTCTTGCTAATGATCCTCTCAAATACAAACTATGTAAGGAATCTTGAAAATATTCGATATACGCATTCCGGATTAGATTTATAGGTGAATGCCATTTTGATGGAATATTTGACCAATTTGATGGATTGATTAAAAAACCATTTTCATCTAAATCGAAATAACTTCCAATCGCTTTGACCTCCCTAATCATTTTGCGAGAAGATCTGAGATGTTCAAAAAGACTTCAACTGACATGAGCGCAATTATAAGAATACAGCCGATTCTTAGCCACCAACCATTGTCTTTTCGAAACGCATCTGCCTTTTTCCTGACTTCCGGATCTTTGGAAGAGAACATTCCTCGGGTAAAGAGATATCCGAATACTGCAGCTATTAAAATGATAATTTCAAAAAGTAAACCTAGATAATGCATTTTTTTGATTGAGATTTTAGAATTTGATTTCTTTAAGGAGGTCAAGTCGCTAAGAATTCAGAAAAGTCAAGAATATGGTAAATCTTGACTTTTCTGAATCCTTGACCGCTTAGTTACTTTTCTGTCTTCAACCTTAATTGGATATTCATTACTCCCCCAATTCTTCAAAATTTCCCGTTCTTCGATTCTTTCGAACATTATCCCAGTCAAAATATCGACCATTCATCACCACATATACGCCCGGAGGCAAAGACTGAGAAAAAGCCATAGCACTCCCAAGATTAAAGAATCCATCCGATGAAGTTCCAAAAGCATAAGGAATCATCGCTCCAGTCAAAATGATCGTCTTTCCTTCAATATTGGCTTCTGCCAATTCCTTTGCTGTAGCAACGATCCGATCCGTTCCGTGAGTAATAATGATACTCTTATGAGGATTTTTTCTACAATTATGCAACATGATACTCCGATCTTCATCCGTCATTTCTAGACTATCAACCATCATCAAAGTCTTGATGTCTACATCAACGGTACACCTCCCTCTTTCAAACATTTCCTTTAGGTGAGTATCCTTAAAAAATAGTTCTCCAGTAATAAAATTATACTCCTTATCAAAGGTGCCTCCTGTTACAAAAACTTGAATCATGTTTTATAAAATTTATATTTCGTTTTTATTTTTGTAAAAATAGATATTACCACGAACTTTAGGTACTAAACCTTTTTAAATTTCCTATTTTCGCAAGGATTGAATCTTTGAATCAAAAAATCATGAAAGAAATTAAACAAGTGACCGTATATTGCGCATCTAGTGCCAAGCTAGCTGACAAATACTTCGATGCTGCCAAACGGATTGGAGAAGTCCTTGTCCAGCACAATGTCACGGTGATGTATGGTGGTGGAGCGGTAGGATTGATGGGCAAACTCGCCGATACTGTTATTGAAAACAAGGGCACTATTATTGGAGTGATGCCTTCCTTTATGCACCAGGTCGAATGGCAACATAAAGGAATTAATGAATTGATCCTGACGGAGGATATGGCCGCCCGTAAAAAGCGATTTCTTCAAGGCACCGATGCTTTAATCACACTCCCCGGAGGTTGTGGAACTTTGGAAGAATTAATGGAAGCTGTTACTTTAAAACGGTTGGGTGTTTTTATAAAACCCATTATCATTTTAAATCTAGATGGCTTTTATGACCCTTTGATTGAAATGCTGGAAAGATGTATCTCCGAAAAATTTATGCGAGAAGAACACCGTGAAATATGGACCGTAATTCAACAACCAGAAGAACTTATTGAAGCGATAAAAAATGCTCCTGAATGGGATCATTCCGCTATTAATTTTGCAGCAGTCTAAAACGAGAACATGGATATTACTGATGAGACGATGCCATACATGCATCGAGATATAAGTTGGCTTACTTTTAATTATCGGGTATTACAAGAAGCCAAAGACCCGAGTGTTCCTTTACTCGAAAGAGTAAAATTCATGGCCATCTACTCTTCCAATCTGGATGAATTCTTTCGTGTCCGGGTTGCCAATCTAAGAAACCTTGTACGTGTTGGGAAAAAGACCAAACGTAAAATCGATTACGATCCAAAGGAGATTCTAGGAACTTTACTCAAGATCATCAATACTCAACAAGAAGAGTATTCTGATATTTATGAAAACCAGATCATTCCACAGTTAAAAAAACAAGGGATTAATGTTATCATCAGCTTGGATCAATTGGATGAAACTCAAGAAGAGTTTCTTGAGAATTACTTTCAAGATAACCTCCTACCCTTTGTCCAACCTGTACTTCTTGTAAAAAATAAAATTCGCCCTTTTCTAAATAATGCGGCTCTTTATCTTTCTGTGATTTTACATCCCAAGGATAAAAAAGAAACTAAGATCGATTATGCGATTGTAAAAGTCCCTTCGGATCACTTACCCAGATTTGTGGAACTTCCGAAAAGCGATGGAATGCATAATATCATTATTTTAGATGACATCGTCCGATATTCGGCACGTTGGTTATTTCCAGGATATGATATCAATGGGATGTATTCCATCAAATTAACTAGAGATGCCGAGCTATATATTGATGATGAATTTTCGGGTGATTTGATTTCAAAAATCAGTAAAAGTCTGAATAAAAGAAATGTTGGTCCAGCGTCTCGTTTTGTTTATGATCGAGAATTACCGAATCATTTGCTGGAGTTCCTTGGAGAAGCTTTTCAATTAGAAAAATTTGATTTATTGCCAGAAGGTCGGTACCATAATAATTTCGATTATTTTAAATTCCCGGATTTTGGTTTTACACATTTGACCAATACTCCTTTGCCTCCAATGAGATATGAAGTCTTGGAGGATAGCCCAGATATCTTTGAAACGATTCGTGAAAAGGATCGAATGATTCATGTACCTTTTCATTCTTATGACTCAGCCATTAAATTTTTTGAAGATGCATCCACTGATCCAAATGTAACGCATATTAAGATTGTTCAATACCGAGTCGCTAAAAAATCTCGGATCATGAACGCTTTAATAAATGCAGTAAAAGCAGGTAAGCAGGTTTCAGTGTTCGTCGAGATTAAAGCTCGTTTTGATGAAGAAGCGAATCTTGAATGGGGTAAGAAATTAGAGAAAGGTGGTGTAAATGTTCATTATAGTTTTCCTGGTGTAAAAGTTCATTCCAAGATTGGATTAATTACGAGAATTGAAGATGATAAACGAAAACTTTATGCTTTTTTAAGTACCGGAAATTTCCACGAAGGAACTGCTAAGGTCTATAGCGATCTTAGTTTATTTACTGCCGACACTAGACTTACCAAAGAAGTCGCCAGAGTTTTTTCCTTTTTAGAAACAGTAAAAGTTCCTACTCAGGATTTTAAACATCTCTTGGTTGGTCAGTTTAATCTTCGAAATGCCTTAGCTGGTTTTATTGATCGTGAAATCGAAAATGCAAAACAAGGTAAAAAGGCGAAGATCATTTTAAAAATGAATTCTTTACAGGATCGGGATATGATCCTTAAATTATATGAAGCCAATAATGCTGGTGTAAAAATCCAATTAATCATTCGAGGAATCTGTTCTCTAATTCCTGGCATTGAAGGGATTAGTGAAAACATTGAAGCCTTCAGTATTGTTGATCGATTTTTAGAACACTCTAGGGTTTTTATTTTTCATAATAACGGTAAAAAAGATATTTACTTGTCCTCTGCAGATTGGATGACTCGTAACTTGAGTTACCGAATTGAAACGGCTTTTCCTATTTATGATGAAGACCTTCGAAAGGAAGTTTTAGATTTTATTTCTATTCAGCTTAGGGATAATGTAAAAGCTAGAATACTTGATGGTAAATTATCGAATAAGTATCGCCAGAATTTATCTGACATCGCTGTCCGATCTCAGTCTGAGATGTATTATTATTTGAAACGTCAGACGGAAAACATCAAGATGGAAGAGGAAAAGGAAAAAGAGGAGGATTGAAAAATATTATCCAATGAGTCAAAATTCGATTTATGTGGTTTAATTAAAACGTTTTTTTTGAACCACATAAATCATATTAGAATTCATCGCTTTTTCATTTCAATAGGTCGAAGATCCGTTTAGCGCTTTAAGTCTTTTAAATACTTCATCTTCTTTGAGTATTTCAGTGTTTTCAAAACTAACACTTTCTTGATTTGTATTTGATTTTATGCTCGCAAATTCAAAATCCCCTGTAGGTAATTTTTTAATTCCATAAATCAACACTTCGGTATCTTCAGGCAAATTATTAAAGATTGCCTTATGATTTTCTTTATATCCTTTTATCAAAGTAAAGCGACCTAGTAACTGCATCCGAACATCTACATCTTTGGTATTAGAGACAATCAAACGTTCTGGTAAAACATCAATTCTTCTCCCTCTTCTAATTCTAAAATTCAATATCTGGTCAATATTACAAGGTATTAGCATGTCTAGTTGAAAATTAAAAAACTTAGGTCTTCTTGTTATCAGCTCATTATAAGTTGTATCTAAATGCCACCTATGTTTTGTCATCCCAAGGATTTGCCCTTTGCGCAATTGCTCATAATCCCGTTCTCTGCTAGTAGAAAAAGACAATCTTCTCTTCTTCTTTCTCAATCTCGTTCTATAACGAGCTCTCTGTTCATAACGCTTAAGAATCTTTCTCTTATTTTCTTTTTTCCTACCTTTCCAATCAGCTACAATTAAATCTCTTTTCTCTCGCATTTCTCGTCGCTCCTCTCTTTTAATTCTTTTCCAAACATACCATCTTCTTGCTGGACGTTCATCAATTTCAACTTCATTTTGATTTAAAACCCATTCCGTAAATCCATCTTGATTTTTCTCAGCGCTATATAAGTTATAGGCATCTAAATCCTTATCTTCTTGCACAGGTATTTGGACATTTATTGTCTTCCCATTTGCCAACTTTAATTCGTTTCCACTCTTGTCAAATACCTTTAAGTCAAGCATCCCTTGAGATTCTAAATATTCTCCATCTGTCGTTTGAGTTAACATGCCACTAAAGAAAGCACTTTCAATATCAAATATCTCTTTGGCCTTGACCGTAACTTTTCCTTCTACTGGTTCATTCAAACTATTGACAAAAGCATTCGATGGAATATTTAATCGAGTACCTCTTTTTAGCTTTATTTTTTGATTACTTTTAACATCAACAGTAAATGATTCTGTTTTGATTACGTCTCCATTAAAAAAGGCAACTTCCTCCTTTTCATGCTTTACTTTTTTCGTTTCAAAACGATACCGAACCGTAATAAAATTCCAATCCTCAATTACATCTGTTTCGAAATTGACATGAGATTTTTCAGAATAGTACACTACCCTATTTACATTTAATTCATTGAACTCAAACTGACTCAACAAACTCAGGTAACGCTCTTCAGAAAGCGCTTCAATCTGATCCGAAATTTCATCATGTAATGGATAATATTCTAAAAGAAGTTCCTCAAGGTTTTGAGTACTTAGATGAACAAATAAATCCTCGAGAACCAAGGAAGATTCTAAGGTTATTTCAGCGGAATTAGTTTCGAAATATATTCTTTTACTTTGAAAGTCTTGAGCAAAATTTATCGATGAAAAGAAAAAAAAGAACGCTAAGAAAGTTACTTGTTTTTTCATGGGCTTTATATTTAAAACCAAAACGAACCAACGTTTCTATTATTTTATCTATCCCAATATTTAAAACCATCTCCCTCTCACTTTCTAGCTCTTCGTTAAAGCTAGCTTCATTCGATCCGCATCCAATAATTCCAAGTAAAAAGTTTTAAACTTCGTATAATCCTCATACTCCACCAATCTAGTTTTTAAAACCAAACTGCGATTAATTCGAATTCCTTTTTCTATTTTTTCAAAACTCATTTCGTAAGTTCCAAACTCATTATCAATTTTAATATTTTGAGGAACATCCATGAGTTTAAATTCAGAAGGGATTTCTAATTCTATATTTTGATAAGAAGGAGCCACTTCAAAAAGTGCTTTAAGATCCAGATTATTGTATCGCTTTTCGACGAAGAGTGTTGGACGTGTTGTGATTGCATTTAGCAAAGGAACCTGAACAATATAAAAATTACTTACTCGCTCTATATAATTATAGGCTTTCATATCCATATCCATTTTCAAAGGAGCGGAGATATCTTCCAGATTTTCAAAACCAAAACTATTTAAGGTCAAGTGATCAAAAGATCCTTCTCCAAAATAATTAAGCAGAAATTTTCTTCGATCATCTTCGGTAGTCACCCGGTTGAGTTCTTCTCGTAACTTACCTCCTAGAATCCCTTTCCCCGTTGTATTGGCTTGAAGCACCAAACTACGATCACTATTCACTTTTGCTTTTATGTTCAATTCAAGTCTCGTCTTATCTGGATTCAACATATCATTTGGCAATCGAAAAACATCAGTCTCCCCTTCTCTCACAACTAGTGCCCAGGAATTATTATCAAATTCTGGAATGACATAATATGGATAATAATCGGTCGTCAAATCCAAATATCGCATCACTCCATCTGATAACTCATAACCTACGATCACATGATTAAAAGCCATAATTGTTGGCTGCGGTTTTTGATTCGTAAAATTACTGGAACGTACCAAAACGTAATGCGCTTCGATTCCATATTTTCGCAACATAGAGATCATCAAAGAAGCCACATCTTTACAATCTCCAATCTGATCAGAAATCGTCGCTGCTGGTTTCTTAGGAATATAATTGGTGTTCAAAAAGGAAACATGCGAATAAGTAATCTCTTTGGTAACGTAATTATAAATCGTTTCAACAATCTCTTCATCAGTCATTCCTTCAGAAATAATCCCCAACAATTCATTATCAATTTCGTAGTTTGTTTCTAATCTCCGATAGGTTTTTCTTAAATACCAATTGACTACATCGGCCCAATTTTCTTGAGTACTAAACATTACCCAAGCGTAAGAATCTAAGTTATCCAAAACTCCTCTTTCTGCTTCCATTTTTGGAACGTCTTGATACTCCCAAGTCAACATTTTATAGTCATCAACTTCTTTTATTTCAGGTTCGCAATCCAATCGATTACAACTATAAAAAAGCTCTTTTTTTAAAGGATGAATAAATTCTAATTTTGCTTTATGTACTGGAACATCATGTGAAAGTGCAGCAATGTGATACATCTCTCCATGCAATTCCCGAGTCATATTTGCTTTAGAATTTCCTTCAATTTGGATTATATCTCCAGCTTCTAAATTTTTAAAAACGACATATCCATAATTTCGATTGGGGCTCACAACCTGGCCATCTTTTTTCAATACTTTTACAAAATTGATTCCGCCAAGAAATCCGAAATTCGCTTCGGTCCAATATTTTGCCCCCGCATCATTTTGAATATAAATCATCATCCGCTGACTATAATCAATCATATTATCCTTGTCCAAAGCCGACTCAATAGTGTATAATAAAATCACCGATTCCTCATCTTCATATTTACCTTTCCAACTTTCATCTTTAAGCCCTTCCTCAAATGAAATTGACGAGAAATACTCCTTCAAGGATGCTTTCTCTTTTATTTTTTCCATTTTCTCTTCTAAGCTTTCTATTCCATAAGTCCCTGAAATCTTTTTGATATCTAATGACTTTTTATAATAGTCGAATGCCTTATCTTTTTCTCCTTTTTCAACAAATATATCTCCGATCGTTTCATATGGTTTACTATTGTATTCATCTATAGAAATGGCCTTGCTTAATTCTGCAAGTGCTTCATCCAATCTATCATTTTCAAAAAGATATCTGGCTTTTTCTTTACGCCAATATGAACGGTAGGGATAAATATCAATTAACTCATCATAGAGTTTGATGACGTTTTCCGATTTTTCTTTTTGTTTATAATAAGAAATTACAATTCTATAATCAGCAACATTCAAACGTTTTTTCATTCGCTTCATCGCATCTTTTGCATTCTTTTCTTTCTCTTTGTCTGTCAAAGCTTTATAAGAAGATGGCTTATAACTATCATTTTCAAGGTAGGGTTCCAAGCGTTTTTTATAATCATTTTCTGGAAACTTAGTCAGCAAAGATTCTATAAACTTCTTCTTTTCTTCACCCTTTCCTTTCTTACCATAAAAATCCAAATAGGAGGAAATAATCCCCCAATTACTTGGTGAGACATCCAATAATTTATCGAGCGTAGACAAGTATTCTTGTTCGCTTTTTTCTTGATCTATCTTAGATAATTCAGATGCCATAATCGCAAAGAAAGGAGTTTTCTCTTCGTCCAATCCACTAATTAAAGCTTCGGCTTTTTCGCCTTTTCCATTCGCTGCAAAAAATTTAGCCATCAAATACCTAAAGAAAACTTCTTCTTCATGTGCTTTAAAAATTGAATTAAAATAAGATTCTCCTTCTTCTAAATATTCATACAAAAAGAATGCTTTACACAAAAAGAAATAGTTTTTTAGGTCAGCTGGATTTTGGTCGATTTTATTTTTAAAATGATTAATCAAAACATGCTCTTCTAGCTTAACCGAATAATTTGAAGGCTTATATATTCCTTCAAAAGAAGATGCTATATCGTCATAAACTTTTCCTTTTTCATCCGTCAAACGAATACCAAAGCTCACCCCTACTCTAGAATAATCTCCTCCGCTATTATAATCGTAATTGTAATTGTTTTGATCATAATATCCATCTCCCTCATCATAAGAATCGTTATAATAAAGGGAGATTGTATTGTTCTGTGTAAAATCAGGATGGTTGGCACACTTTACTAAAATCCTATGAATTCCTGCTTTCAATTCTAATTCTAAAATTTCATAGTCCCAGTTATAAGCAATGTTATTTGCATTGTCAAAAACCAAATCCCCATCCAACCAAATTTTCATTGGAGTCGACCGAGCAAGTCTAAGTTGAATCGTACGATCATTAGGATTATCAATGAAAGTATTGGCATAAAACATTCCTTTGGAAGAGGCAGGTAATACTTCTTGAAATTTTACAATGCCATTAGGGTCCCTTAATTTTCGTTGAACCCATTGGAGTTCAACATCATCTTCGTTTTTATATTTTTTATTTAAATTAAAATCTTCTGTCTCGACAGGAGTAGATTCTACAAAACCACTTCCAGAGACATTGGTAAATGGCCCGATCACACTCCAATCATAATTACCTATTACTTTCCGAAGTAATTTCTCAGATGCTTTAAACTTTCTTTTTTGAAAAAGAGAATCCGCTTCCGAAAACCTGAAACCAGACTTTAATTGTTCACTATTTAGCTGTTTCAAAATATCTTTCGGATCTCCTTCATACATATGACCAAAAAGGCTAAATACATTTTCCTCCCAATCTGACTCAATCAATGACTTTGAATACTTTTTATACATGGTGTAATCCTGAATGGTCTCGGCAATGAACATTAAGCCAACCATTGCATCTTGATTATCAGGGTTAGTTTTGAGTTCTTCAAGGAAGGAATTTTTAGCAGAAATGAAGTCATTCTGAGTGATCGAATGCCAACCATCATGATCAACTTGTGCATAAGATAGATTAGAAACAAACACATGAAGAAACAGGATAAGATAGAATACGCTCCCCTGGGACTTAGTTTTCATAATATTAGTGCTCTTAAGTGAAATTGAGGAATCTATCGTTTTGATAGTAAATTAGTCCTCAATAGATTAATTAATTCACCTGATAAAAAGATGCTTTTATTAGCAAAAAGGTGCTTCCACCGTCCTACTTGGCTTTTTAACGTTTATCTGGTTGAAATAGTTATACTAAGATGTGGTATTCTCACTTACAGTACTGCCCAAATTTAATAGAAATGAATAACAAATCAGGGAGAAAAAGGCATTTTTTTGTTGAAAGGTTAATCCTTTAAGGCTATATTTTTAGAAGATTAACTTTTAGACCGTAAATCTTCATCTAACAATTGAATTCAGAGGGTTTCTGGCTTGTTTTTTGATATAATAAATATCTATAATACGACGGTATTAACTCCGATCTGAGATATGAATAATAGAAATATAAAATTCCCCTCTATCGGTATTTTTTCCAAATAATAATTTTGGATTTGAAACATTAACCAAATCATTGGTTTGGTAAACGAACCGGAAGCAAAGATTATAAAAAATCTATATTCTATTCTATTGATAATGAGGATATTATCTTAAATCATAATACTTCATTTAAAAGGCTAAATACTTGTTTTTGTCTGTAAATTGTCCGAATTTTGTCATTCGTTCCTACTAATAGGACAATAAACATACTATAAGCATTTGAATTAGCTTACAGAAACTCTTCCAACTACTTGAATTTCAAGGGTTTGAGTGTCAAATGCAAGAGAAAAACAATTTTAACCAAAACAGGATTTCTTACCGTTTTCCCTGCTTTGCATTGCCTTTCTTTTGCGTGCCCACACTTCTAAAGAGTCTCTAAGAATGTATAAGTCCTCCGGTTTCCCACATTTGTATTAATTAATTTTATTGACACAATTCGCTATGGACTTACAATTCTTTTTAAAAGTATTGCTTAGACGCAAATGGTTAATTTTAGCTACGATGCTCATTGCAGCAGTTGCAGCTTACTTCTTTGTTAATTTTCAAGACGAAAAATTTAAAGCTTCTGCCGTCATTTCTACAGGAATCATGGGTGCTGAAGGGTTAAATACTGAAAGAGAGATTCCTTTCTTTCAAAAATTTCAGATTGAAATGAGTATTAACAACCTCACCGAGTTTATCCAATCTCGACAAAATATCAATCTACTTTCTTATCACTTATTGATTCATGAGCTGGAAACTAATAAAGATCAGCCTTTTAGAATCATGAAAGTCGATGAAGATGAACCTTTCAGCTATACTGAAACGGAAATCCAAGCTTTAGTCGATTTGATGAAAATCAAAGTCGATTCTTTGCAAGCTTATCTCGATGATCCTAATATGGAGCCGATCTATAAGGATTTGGCAAAGGCATACGAATATGATTACGAAACCTTGTTGGAGAATTTCACCATTGGTAGAAAGAACGAAGATTCCGATTTATTAAATGTCCAATTTGAATCTGAGAAAGCGGAATTATGTGCTTTTACAGTAAATAAATTTTGTGATGTAGTCCTTGCAAATCACCGAGCAAATAGAAGACAAGAAGATACTGATAAGGTAGAATTCTACACAGCTGTTGTTGGAAGCAAGAAAAGAGAGTTGGATAACATGGAAACTAGGTTTAACAACTATAAACAAACTGGGAATCTTCTTGATATCGGAAACCAGAAAGAATCCACGATTACACAGATCAAAGATCTTGAACTTCAATTAGAAGATAATATTCAAAGACGAGATGGTGCGACAAGAGATATTAAAGATCTAGATACTTACCTTGGCCAATATGGAAGCGAAGGACAAGATGATGCTTCAAAAATATTTTCAAGTAAGACACTTACTCAGTTAAGAGAAAAAATCAAAATTTTGAATGATGCCTATATTGAATCTAATTTTAAAGATGATAAATTAAGAATTCAACTACAGGCTACAGAAAGTAACCTTCAAACACAGATCAAGATCCACGCAAAAGCGAGAAAAGGAAAAGAGTTGGAAACGGATGCTAGTGGTGAAAATATCCTGATCAAAAAAATCGAAGCAGAATCAGAACGTAACCTTGCAGAAGGTGCGATTGTATCTATTCAATCAGAGCTAACAAGATTAAGAGGTCGCTCTAGTTCCTTAGTAACTAAGGATGTGATTGTAAATAAAATGAATAGAGATATCGATGTAATCAATAATGAATATCGTTATCTAAAAGATCAATTAAATAGAGCAAACATCAATTTGCTAAATGTACGAGATCAATTGAATCTCCTTGAGCATGCGCAAGTACCTGACGAAGCAGAGCCGGCAAACAAGGCTATTATTTCAGTATTCTCAGGAATCGTTGCAGGTACCATGACTACCCTATTGATCTTTCTATTAGCTTATTTTGATACTAGTATGGCTTCTCCAGGTCAGTTTGAGAAATTTACAAATCTGGATTTATTAGGTAAAATGAATAAGGTAAAGACTAAAGATTTGGATTTGCCTCAGCTTTATAATTCTAATGGAAAGGTAAAAAGTCTAGAATACTTTAGAGAGTCTATGCGTAATTTCAGATACCTGATTGAAAACTCAGGATCTTCGACTTTCTTGTTTACCAGTACTAAGCCTGATGAAGGAAAAACCTTTACCATGCTTAATCTTGCTCAGTCATTGAAACTCAAAAATAAAAAGGTTCTCTTAATTGATACCAATTTTAAAAAGAACACGCTTTCGCAATTATCAGCTGAGCGTAATGAGCCAAATCTTGAGCTTCAAAAATTAATCGTCGAACATCAATTAGCAGATGTATTTGGACAAAAACAAATCAACGGTTTGTTCAATATCGAAGACATCGATGTCGTTGCAAATAATGGAAACTTTCTTTCTCCTTCTGAAATATTTGCAGGAAAAGATTTCCATACCTTTTTAGACAAATTAACTTTGCATTACGATTATATTTTCTTTGAAGCTCCTTCAATGAACAAGTTTTCAGATGCCAAAGAATTAACCAATTATGCAGAGAAAGTAATTTCTGTATTCTCTGCTGACTCAGATCTAAAACCAGCTGACCAAGAATCTATTGAATTCATCAAAGGATTGGGGAATAAATTCATGGGAGCTGTATTGAATAAGCTTGATCTGAAAAATGTCAACTAAACCCCTCAACCTATAATAATATAAATCAGTGTGATTGAATCAATGTATTCAATCACACTGGATTCATTCATTCAATTTTTAACAAAGTGTCCAAATCACAAAAGTCCTATTGGTTGAAATCGGGATTACTTTCTTTTCTGGAGAAAGGATCTGTTTTCATTTTTGGGTTTGGAGGTTTTTTCCTTTTGACCAAATATTTCATTGGACAATTTGGTGAAGAGGCAGGAAAAGAACAAATTGGAATTTGGGTGATCTTCTATACGATCGTTTCTTTTATTGAAGTTGGTCGAGCAGGTTTATTACAAAATGCACTGGTAAAATTCCTTTCTGATTCGGAAGAAGATAAGCATCCTTTGATTAATACGGCATCTCTGGCCATTAATGGAATTCTAACGATTGCCTTTATTATTTTTCTTTTAGTTTTTGCATTTCCCGTAGGAGAATTATTTGCTCCGCAATTGACGAATATGTTATTCGTTTATTGCTTTACCGTTGTTTTGATGATTCCTTTTAATCAGTTTAATTTCATCCAAATTGCCAACCTTGATTTCCGAGGCCCTTTCTGGAGTAATTTCACAAAGCAAGGGCTTTTCTTTCTCTTTATTCTAGGTGCTGTCATTTTCAAATGGGAAATCACGCTTTTCCTTTTAGTCATTGCCCAAGCTGTAGCGACGACAGTAGCAGTACTTGTCAATGCCTTTTTTGCAAGACCGTATTTAAAGTTTAGTAAAGAGATTAGCAAAGAGTGGATGTTGAAACTTTTCAACTTCGGTCGTTTTGTTTTTGGAACAAATATCAGCACCATGGTTTATAAAAGAATAGATACGCTGATGTTAGGATCTATCATGTTACCAACTCATGCAGGTGTTTATGAATGGCCGATTAAGATCACCAATTTGACTGAGGTTCCAACTTTTTCTATTGCGAATATAGTTTTTCCTCAGGCTGCAAAAATGTCAAAATCTAATACAAAAAAAGAACTTAAAGAATTGTATGAAAAATCAGTTGGAGCTATCCTCGCTTTGAATGGTCCTTTCATTGTTTTTGTATTCTTTTTTGCAAGTTTCATCATTAGTTTTCTTGCTGGTCCAGAATATTCAGAATCTATTCCAGTATTACAATTAACTATTCTATTTGGTTTATTTATTCCATTTGCTGTTCTTTTTGGGACTATTCTCGATGCGATGGGAAAACCGAAGATTAATTTCTATTTCACCATTGTTGGTTCGATTATAAATATTATTTCTAATTACCTTTTTATTACCAATTTTGGAGTGATGGGCGCAGCTTACGGGACATTGACCTCCTATACAGTAACCTTCATAGGGATGCAATACGTATTATATAGGTTATTGAATGTAAAAGCATATAAAGCATTCTTTTATATTCCAGGGTTTTACAAACAAGGATTAGATTTGGCTCGAAATTTTTTAGTAAAAAACAAAGAAGTGCCTGAGGCTGAGGTTTTGGATGATGGTTTTGTGACGAAGCCTTAATACGATTAACTATAGATGAATTAACTTTTTTGGAAGAATACCCATTATTGGACATTTTTTTGACTAAGTAAACTTAAGATAAGTTCAAAAACAATTTTTTATGTATAGAGATCTCGACATTATTTATTTCACGCTGTTCCCATGGGATCATCCTTATTCTTCTGTCTCTCTTTCTTTTGCAAAAGAATTCGCAAAGAATAATCGGATATTTTATGTCAATCATCCTTATTCTCTAAAAGACTTTGCAGGAAATTTCAATTCCAAAATGGCAAAAGAAAGAAGAGGACATCTATTGACCAATAAGATGCGTTATGAAAAAATAGAAGGAGTCTCTGAGAACATCATCGGGATTCATCCTCCTTTGACTTTACCGATCAATTGGCTTTCAGAAGGTGGTCTTTATAAATCTTTATCAGCTTATAATAATAAGATCATTTTAAATACAATAAAAAATGTTATCAAGGATTACAAATTAGATAATTTCATCTTTTTAAACTGCTTCAATCCTTACTTCGCTGGAGCCTTGCCAAAGGATTTTGGTCAGATCGTCAATATTTATCAAAACATTGACGACATGAGTGAGGAACCTTACACCGCTAAACATGGTGCAAGATTAGAACGAGAAGTTGCGACAGCTGCTGATATAGTTACCGTTACTTCTACTAATCTTTGGGAACTTATGTCGCCATACAATGATGAAGTTCACATTGTTCATAATGCTGCTGATATTTCAAATTTTGAAAGAGTTATTCATGAAAAATTTGAAAAACCTGAAGAGATAAAACACGTAACAGGAAAGGTAATTGGATTTGTTGGAAATCTTGACCATTGCCGAATTGACTATCCTTTATTAAAGAAAGTCGCTGAAAAACATTCAGATAAAACGATTCTTTTAGTAGGACCAATCAATAATACAGAATACAAAGAGATTGGTCTGGATCAGTTACCAAATATCATTTTTGCAGGTAGTAAAGATATTACAGAACTACCTCGATACTTACAACACATGGATTGTACGATGATTCCATTTTTGTGCAATACATTGACAAAAAGTATTTATCCTTTAAAAATAAACGAATACCTCGCCGCAGGAAAAGCAGTGATTTCTACTAGCTTCTCTAAGGACATTCGAGGCTTTGCAGATTATATTTATTTAGCGGAAAATCATGAGAAATTTTTAAACCTCATTGATCTAGCTTTAGCTGAAAATTCTGAGGAAAAAATCCAATCTAGAAATGCACTTGCCAGAACCAATACCTGGGCTGCAAGAGTTGAAGAGTTTTGGAAAATCCTTGAAGATTATATGATGAAAAAGAAAAAATTACATTCTGTTTAATATTTAAATACAAACATACCCTCTGTAGATAATACAAAAGCCGAATCCCAGTTCTCAATATTTTTTTTTTAAGAGAACACCAACACCGTTTGAACATGTCATTTATAGAGCGTATCAAAAAAAGCAAAAGCCTAAAAGCTTTAGCATTAAAACTTCTTAGACCAAAGAATGAGCATCGACCTCGTTTGTGGGTGCAATTATTTTGGAATTCTTGGAAGCATAAAAAAGGAAAAGATTCAGTGATTAGACGGCGGACAAGAATTGATGTCATGCCTTTTAATGAATTTACTATTGGAAGAGATAGTTTGATTGAAGATTTTGCTACAGTAAATAATCAGGTCGGCCCAGTAGTAATAGGTGATCGTTCCTTAATTGGAATTTCCTGTGTAGTGATCGGTCCGGTGACTATTGGAAATGATGTTTTGTTGGCTCAACATGTGGTGATGTCAGGATTGAATCATCAGTTTGAAGACATCAGCAGGCCGATCAATCAGCAAAAATGTACAACTGATAAAATTGTAATAGAAGACGAAGTGTGGATAGGAGCAAATGTTGTTATTACATCAGGTACAAGAATAGGAAAACATGCTGTCGTAGCTGCGGGAAGTGTGGTCACTAAAGATGTTCCACCCTACTGTGTTGTCGCGGGCAATCCTGCAAGGGTGATTAAGAAATACGATCAACAATCTAATGTGTGGATTAAAGTTAAACATAAAAATAATGTTTTAGATGAACTCAGAGTACAAAAAGCAAGACAAACCTAGTCTTACACAAAAAGAACAGTTTATAGAATTTGCTGCGATTAGTGTAGCGATCTTATTATTGTTGGCTTGTGCAATTAAAGTGATATTTATTTAAACATGGTAGCAAAAGCAGTAGACCTCCTCAAGACAAGACTCAACAGTCTTCTCTTTATTCAAAAACTCGATACTCCTATTGGGTATATTCTACTTGGCCTATTGGCATTGATCATAGGCTTTGCAATATCTGTTTTAAAAATAAAATTAGGTATTGTTATTCTCGCAGGCTTAATCGGTATTCCTTTACTAGGTGCCTGTTTCGTTGATACTCGTTTTGGAATAAATGTGATATTGGTCATTTGTTTTTTCGTACAGTTTACGGGTAAGTACGTCAACGCCCCTATTGGAACACTTCTGGATGCTATGATTTTCCTCATGCTCTTTGGGATACTGGTCAATCAGGTAAGAGATCGAGATTGGTCTTTTATGAAAAACCCAATTAGTGTTCTATTGCTGATATGGATTGCGTTTAATTTTATACAAGTACTCAATCCTTCCGCAGGCTCCAGACTAGCTTGGGTTTATACGGTAAGAAGTATGGCCGGACAAAGCTTACT
>CAKZTD010000218.1 GCA_937921595.1 uncultured Saprospiraceae bacterium | reverse complement strand
TCAGGTCTTTAAAAATGGTTCCAAGATTGAACTTAAATTCCCTATCTTTGCCATTATTTTATTGATTTGAAAATGTACATGACCGTTACCACTGCAAAAGACGCCTTAAAAAAATACTTTGGTTACGATAGCTTCCGGCCTATGCAGGAAGAGATCATTGATGGGATTTACAACAAGCAAGATGCGCTTGTTTTGATGCCAACTGGTGGAGGAAAGTCAATCTGTTTCCAAATCCCTGCAGTCACAATGGAAGGTGTTTGTATTGTGGTTTCTCCTCTTATTTCATTAATGAAAGATCAGGTGGAAGGATTGAGAGCTAATGGAGTAAATGCTGCATTTTTAAATTCGTCTTTAAGTAGTGCCGAACAGAGCGAAGTCGAAAATGATTTGTTCAATGGAAATATAAAATTACTTTATGTCTCTCCTGAGAAATTAGTTTCTCAAAGTTTTTTCCCATTATTACAACAAGCTAATATTAATCTGTTTGCCATTGATGAAGCACATTGTATTTCATCCTGGGGGCATGACTTTCGACCGGAATATAAAAAGTTGGCTTTTTTAAAACAACAGTTTCCTAATATTCCATTAATCGCTTTGACCGCTACCGCAGACAAAGTTACTCGAAAGGATATTGTCAAACAATTAGCCCTAGATTCACCAAAGGTATTTATTGACTCTTTTGACCGTCCAAACATCAGTCTGACGGTAAGACCTGGGCAAAAGAAATTTGAACAGATTTTAGATTTTATAGATAAGCATCCAGATCAAGCAGGGATTATTTATTGCCTGAGTCGGAAAAACACAGAAGATGTCGCTTCTAAACTTCGAGGAAAACGCATCAATGCGACGTCGTATCATGCAGGTTTAGATCCGCTGGTTCGTTCCAAAGTCCAAGAAGATTTTATTAAGGATGAAGTGCAGGTGGTTTGTGCGACGATTGCTTTTGGGATGGGAATTGACAAATCTAATGTTCGTTGGGTGATTCATTATAATCTCCCTAAAAACATGGAAAGCTATTATCAAGAAATCGGACGTGCCGGACGTGATGGCACCAAAGCCGATACCCTACTCTTTTATAGCTTTCGGGATGTGATGGTCTTGAGAGAGATCATTCAAAATAATAGAAGTGAAAATGAAGCGATTCAATTGTCTAAATTGGAACGCATTCAACAATATGCGGATTCACTAATTTGCCGTCGGAAGATTCTTTTAAATTATTTTGGTGAAAACCTTGAAAATAATTGCGGTAATTGTGATGTTTGTAAAAATCCTCCTCAGCATTTCAATGGAACGGTAATTGCTCAAAAAGCGCTATCAGCAGTGGCTCGATGTGGTGAAAGAGTTGGTATTCGAATGTTGATAGATATTCTTCGTGGTTCGCAAAGAAGAGAGATTTTAGAAAATCGTTATGATAAAATAAAAACCTACGGCATGGGAGCCGATATTTCGGCTTACGATTGGCAACACCTTATTGCTCAGTTGATTAATCTTGGGCTTTTGGAAATCGCTTATGACCAAAGGAATGTTTTAAAATTGACTCCTCAAAGTAAAGAGATTTTATTTGATGGAAAGGCAGTGCAGATGGTTCGAATGACGGATATCAAGCAAAGACAAGAAGCAGATAAATCTAAAATCAAGAAAAAATCGGTCAAAGAACGTGTTCGTGATGAGTTGTTTGAAGTCCTTAGAAAATTGCGTCGTGAGATCGCTCAAAAATCTGGAATTCCACCCTATTTGGTTTTCTCGGATGCATCGCTTGAAGAA
This sequence comes from uncultured Saprospiraceae bacterium, assembly GCA_937921595.1. GTDB lineage: Bacteria > Bacteroidota > Bacteroidia > Chitinophagales > Saprospiraceae > JAHDHW01. Next base: position 870 of record CAKZTD010000218.1, on the reverse strand, counting down.
ATGGCAGCAACTCGCCCACTTTCGGAGTTCGACTTTTCGATGATCTCAGGGGTCGGTGAAAAGAAATTGAAGCAATATGGTAAAATCTTTATGGGAGCGATCCTGGATTTTGTCAGTGAAAAAAGTGGTGAAGGCGTACAGATGGAAGGAGCTACTCAACTGGCTACTTTTCAATTGTATAATCGTGGATTCTCACCAGAGCAGATTGCTATGGAAAGAGGTATTGCAGAGCAAACCGTTTATGATCATTTGGTGAAGATGTATGCGAAAGGTCAAGGAGTAGATATTAAACGTTTTGTGAAAACAGCAGAAATTAAACAAGTCGTAGAGGTGATTGCTTCTATTGAGCCACCATATAAATTAAAAGAAATATTTGATGCTTTAGATGGAAAATTTCCTTATCATAAGATCAGATTTTCTTTGGCTTATTATTATAAAAAATCTTAGAGTATTTTATTTATTCATGCGAATTAGGGGATAAATTTGAAAAAAGGAACGTTTCTATAATCTACTTAATAGTTTTTAGAAATAAAAATTTTGATTTACGAGCAAGGATTAACGAATAAGGATTTATGATGTTTATCTTTGCGTTTAGTTACTTCTAAAATCTGGGATCGTTACTCCTTGTTCTGAAATCAGTTTTACCCCAATTTACATTATTCATTAAAGTATAAAACATAAATAAAAGATTATGGCATCAGGGGTTTGGATTCTTAAAGATGGAAGAGCTTATTCTCAAAGATTATCTTTCATGATAAAATTGATCAAGCAAATACATAAGGAGTTATCCTTAATGGAAAAAGCGAATGCCTTTGCTGAATACCTTAATCAATATATTTTTACAGACAATCTTGTTCCTAATAAATCTGG
>CAKZTD010000217.1 GCA_937921595.1 uncultured Saprospiraceae bacterium | reverse complement strand
AGAACTTGGAGGAGCTCCAAATTCTTTACTAAAAGCTCTAGAAAAATAGTTAGGGTCGGTAAAGCCAAGGTCGTAAGCAATTTCGGAGACATTTAATGCTGTGCTTTGAAGAAGTTTCTTCGCTTTATGGAGGCGAATTTTTAAAACATACCGCATTGGACTCAAGCCAGTCAAGGCTTTTAATTTTCGAAAGACTTGGGTTTGACTGAGGTGAACCGCATTGCACAAGTCAGTTATCCCTAAGTTTGAGTCTTCTATTTTGGAGTGGATGACATCGAGGATTTTTTGTAAGAACAAATCATCAAGAGTAGGTTCTTTAGCTTGAATTTGAATGTCTGAAGAAAGGTCTTTCTGAACATCAATTTTTGTAAGATATCGGCTTTGAAGAACTTTCCGCAATTCAATGAGTCTTTCTAAACGGATAAAAAGTTCTTCCTTGTTGAAGGGTTTCATGAGGTAAGCATCCGCTCCCGTTTTAAGACCAGTGAGTCGATCTTGTTGGGTAGCTTTTGCCGTTAGCATGATGATCGGAATATGAGATGTTCGCTCATCGGTTTTTAAAGTTTCGCAAACTTCGTATCCATCTTTTAAGGGCATCATCACATCCGAGATTATGATATCAGGAATGATAGCTACCGCTTTATCAATCCCTGCTTGTCCATCATTGGCCGTTTCTATTTGATACTCTTTTTCTAAAATGCTTTTGATGTAAGCGATAACATCCAGATTGTCTTCGATGATGAGTAAAATAGGCCGGTCATCTTGAGTTTCATTGATAGTCTTTGATAGAATATTTGAATTGCTGAATGCTTCAGTAGTTTCATTTTTGTTTTGCTCCTTTGATGGATTTAAACCCTGAATGCTGTTTCCTATTTGAGGGGTATCTTTTCTTTTCAATATTGGAATCTGTATCGTGAATATTGTTCCTTTTCCTAATTGACTCTCTACTTCTATTTTCCCTTTCATCAACTTAACCATCTCTTTTGTCAGGGTCAATCCGATTCCTGTACCTTCACCAATTCTTGTATTCGAATTATCGACCTGATAAAAACGATCAAAAACATAAGGCAATTGTTCTCTAGAAATACCGATCCCATTATCAATTACTTGTAAAACTAGGACATCCTGATGAAGAATATTTTGTTGTTGGACATGTAGCTTAACCATTCCCCCTATTGGCGTAAACTTTAGTGCATTGGACAAGAGATTATTTATAATGTGCTGAATTTTTATCTCATCGTAATCCATAACTAGTTCTGAAATTTCCGATTCAAAACTAAGCTGTATCTCTTTTTCTTCTGCTAAGGAATAGAAAGACTCTTTCAGATAATTCAGGTAGAATATGATATCAGACTGAATCCATACGGTTTTTAAATGACCGCTTTCGACCTTAGATAAATCGAGCATTTGATTGATCAAATTCATCAGGTTTCCACTATTCCTTTGAATTAGATTTTTCTCTTTTTTATGTCCTTTTATATTATCCGTCATTCCCATAATAACGGTTAAAGGCGTCCGAAACTCGTGGGTAATATTGGTGTACAATCGGGTCTTGAGCACATTAATTTCTTTTAACCGAAAGGCTTCGGCTTTTTCTAACTGCCGATTAATATTAAATTTATACCAGGCAAAAATTAAAAAACCTATTCCCCAGACATAAGCAAAATAAGCCCAATAGGTTTTCCACCAGGGTGGCAATATTTTGATATTTAAACTAATCCCATCTTCATTCCAGAGACCATCATGATTGGTTCCTTTTACTTTTAAAATATATTCTCCTGGATCGATATTCGTAAAAGTTGTTGATCGCTGGTTTCCGATATGTTGCCATTGGTCATCAAATCCTTCTAGCTTATAAGCGTACTCATTTTTATTAGGATTGGTAAAATCCAAGGAAGCGAATTCAAAAGAAAAGATATTATCTTTCCAGCTCATCACCAATGACTCTGTTTCCGATATAGAATGCTTTAAAGGCGTATTTCCAAATTTAAAATCTACTGACTGGTTGGCGATTTTAAAATTTGTAAAGGCAATTGGAGCTTTAAAAGAATCTGCTCTAATTACATTTGGGTCAAATGCATTATAGCCTCTGATACCACCAAAGAAAAGCATCCCTTTCTCATTTTTGTAAAAGGCTCTAGAATTAAACTCGTTATCCTGTAAGCCTGATTCGACACTATAGTTTTTGAATGTTTCTGTTTGGGGATTAAATTTAGAAAGTCCTTGGTTGGTACTCATCCAAAGGTTCCCTTCCTCATCGTCCAGAATACCGTAGACAACATTGTCTGGCAAACCATCTTGTTTTTTAAAATGGGTCGATGTTTTGGTTTTTAAATCAAATTTATTCAAACCGCCACCGCCTGTTCCAATCCAAAGTGTCTCCTCTGGCTTTTCTGGATCTGGTTGAATACACTTGACCAGTTTCTGACTAAGACTTTTAGGGTTCTTGGGATCACTAGTAAAAAATTGAAAATTATTTTCCAAAGGGTCGAATCGTAAAAGGCCTTCGTTGGTACCTAGCCAAAAAATCTCATTTTTTTGTTGATGAATAAATGGATAAGCTGCATTCAATAATTTTCCACCGTTCGCATCGAGATAATTATGCGCAAAGAATTTATTTTTCTCAGGATCAAATCGCCCAAATTCCGCTCTGGTGATCAACCATAATGCACCTTCTTTATCAAGATGAATATCTAAAATTGCATTATAACCATCATCGATTTTTGGGTCTTCATACATTTTATAAAAATCCCAATCCAGCGTTTCCCCATTCTCCCTTTTTAATCTTACCAGACCACGACTGGTGCCAATCCATAAATTTCCAAATCGATCTTCCTTCATCGCATACACTTCGGCGAATTCAGATTCGTAGGTTCTGGGCCATCTCTTTCGATCTAAAACAAGCAGCTTTCCTTCTTTTGCACCTGGAGGAATTTCCAATAGATTTGTATTATTAGCTCCTAGCCAAAGAGTCCCCTCTTTAGTTTGAAAAATCGTTCTAATACTCTCCCCTTTCCAAAGTTTAACTCCGGGCTTATCCTTAAACTTTTGCTTGTTGGGATTATACTTATACAAACCCATTCCACTTGTCCCCAACCAAATATTTCCATTATTATCTTCGAGGATAGATCTGATTCCTGTTTTAGGAAGTCCCATCGACAACCTGTTTTTCCGATGATATCGATCAATAATAGTATGAGTCAACGTATCAAAAATAATAAGCGCTCCCTGATCCTGAATCCAAATATGTCCATTCCTGTCAAAGAGACCTTTTCCACCTGTTCCGGCCAAAGGAAAAACAAAAGATTCTTTTCGATCAAGATTTAAATGTTTATTAGAAAAACGTTTTTGATCTGGTAACCATTTTGCAAAACCGGCAACTGTTTTTATCCAGATATTTCCTTGTTTATCCTTAATAAAAGAATGGAATCGATGGTCAATTTTTGTTTTCTCTCTATAGGTAAATAAAAAATCAGGATGCCTTAGCATTTCGTTTTCAGGGTCTACTTCTTCCCATTTTATTCGTCTGACTTTATATTCATTCGTAGCATTATTTTTTTCAATAACACTTACTTCGTCAATAGTATGAATCCAGATCAGGCCAGAGTGATCAACCTCGATTTCTTTTACCGGTTTGGGTCTCAGTTCATTTTCATTCTCTCCAGGACGAAAGATTTCTACACCAATACTTTTAAAATCTTTGCCAGTTTTAGATATTTCCAATTTCCTTACTTCTCCCTCGGTCGTACCAATCCAGATATTTCCATCCTGATCTTCTGCGATACTCGATATGTCATTTCGAATCAAACCAGGAGGAGCATAAGAAAGGGTAAATGTTTTTTGGTTTCCAGAAGTAGAAAATAAGTGCTGGAAAGTTTCCTCCTTTCGATCCATTAAATTCAGACCATTCGTTGTTCCAATCCAAAGTCGATTCTGGCTATCTTCAAAAATACATTTGATATGATTTTTAGAAATAGAAGTAGAATCGAAAGGATCATTCAGATAAGTTTTGAATTGATAGCCGTCAAATCGATTTAGTCCATCTTTGGTTCCAACCCAGATAAAACCTTGGTGATCTTGAACGAGAGTAGAAATAAAATTTTGGGAAAGCCCTAAATCATTAGGGATACGTTCGAAGTGAATTTCTTGAGCATTTATATTTATAATACAAATGCCAAAAAACAGAAGGGTAAGCGTCTTTCTGAAAAGTGTGTAGTTCAAGTGTTTTTTCATCTAATGGGGCCAATTACAAATGTCGTCGTCCCTAAGATAATGAATTATCTCAGCATCAATCATATTGGTGCTATTATTTTAAATAATAGGTTTTTACTTACTTCATACTTTCCAAAACATAAATTTTCCCATTCGTTTTTGACAGCAAATAAATCTCACCTGCTTCATCTTGGCCGAACTTCATATCCGCTCTATAATAATGACTCACTTCTTTTACAAAAGTCGTCGGTTCGTTTTTTTCATTATACAATTGAACACGATATACCGGAGGTTGTGGAGCACCTGTTTTCATCTTTTCTGCATCTGTATAAAATAATGTCCCAAAAACAATATCTCCAAAAATGTATTTCCCTTTTAATTCTGGAACTTTATCCCTTCGATAAACATAGCCACCAATCAAGGCTTTGCTATCATCATGATCTAACTGAATGATCGGGTACGTATAATTATAGTCTTTATCATTCTCTGGAAGCGCAGCGACGTACATTGGATTTTTACGATCAAAAACGAAAGCCCCTTCCCTATTGTTCCAACCATAATTTGCTCCTTTTATTCCTTCGTAAATTGCATCAATTTGGTTTTCACCAATCATGGAAACAAACATTTTCCCAGTCTTTGGATCCCAAGACATTCGATGAGGATTCCGTATTCCCATTGCCCAAACTTCAGGTAAAGCATTGTCTTTATTCACGAATGGATTATCTTTAGGTATGCCATAATTACCATTAGAACTATTCTTCCCCATCGGATCTATTCTAAATATTTTACCCTCATGTGTAGATAAGCTTTGAGCTCGAGAAGTTTGATTAGGATTTTCTTCACCATCCCCCATCGCAAGATACAACATCCCATAATCGGCGTTTCCTTTTTGTACTGTCGAATTAAAATTGATTGCTTGTATCCCATGCAAAGAAGTGCTAAAACCAATCCTCAATAATTCGCGGTGACTGCCTTTAAAAACATTTGCTTTTGGATTCTTAGTCG
>CAKZTD010000216.1 GCA_937921595.1 uncultured Saprospiraceae bacterium | reverse complement strand
AGCATAAAACGATCGACCTGTGCTTCGGGTAGGGTATAAGTTCCTTCCTGATCGATTGGATTTTGGGTTGCCAAAACGAGGAAAGGTTCTTCCAATTTGAAAGTTTCATTTCCGATGGTCACCTGTTTCTCCTGCATGGCTTCCAGTAATGCACTTTGAACTTTGGCTGGTGCTCGGTTGATCTCATCCGCTAAAACAAAATTGGCGAAGATCGGTCCTTTTCGAACCGTAAATTCATTCTTGTTTGGATTATAGATCATCGTACCGATGATATCAGCAGGCAATAAATCCGGTGTAAACTGGATTCGACTGAAATTCGCATTAATAGAAGAGGCCAATGTCTTAATCGCTAAGGTTTTTGCTAAACCAGGTAAACCTTCTAATAAAACATGTCCTTTGGCCAACAATCCAAGGAGCAATCGCTCAATCATATGGTGTTGTCCAACAATAACTTGGGAGGTTTGCTCATTTAACTTTTCAACAAAAGCACTTTCGATGTATATTTGTTGATTGAGAGCTTCAATATCTACTGATTGCTGCATATTAGAGTAAATTTGTAATTATTGGAAAAGGCCAAGGAATGGTTAATTCATACGAATAAACCGACTTTTAGATCCAATTTTTTATAAAAAAAATAGAATCCTGAGCGTTCTCCTAGAAACGACCGCTAATTTCTAAAAAAAAACGCCTAAAAATAATAATTAAGCCATTCAATTTTGAGATAAATTGGCGTTAAGAAGTTATTGAAAAGTTAAATTTTTTTAATAGGTGTAAATTAAACAATAGTAAATAAACAGAATGATGGAAAAGGTTCAAATTATCAAGCTAAAAAAAATACTTTTATTGGCATGCTTAGGATTGATTTTCTCAATTCCGATCAATGCTCAGAATGAAATGGTCAGTAGGAGCGAACGAAAAGCAATTGCGGAACAATCAATAAAAGATTTGAATAATGGGACATTGATTTTGAGGTTGAAAAGTAAACGTAACAAAATCAAAAAATTAAAAGAGTTACTGAGTGCTCCAGATATAAAAGAAGGGGTAAGGGTAAAGCTAAGCAAGGAGTTAGGTAGAACGATTGATGAACGTAATAGATATAATATTACTTTGGTCGATGCTTTTGAAAATCATTATTCCTTTTCGAATATTTACTACATGTATGATACTGCAAGTGTCAGTCTCAAAAATGGAACACGAAAAGGAATCTTTTTGGATAAAAATTTAGAATTCGATCCGAACATTGAAATACCGGAAGGAAATTTCTTTGTAGTGAAAACTGGAACTACTAATGCTACGTCAACAACAGGAGTAGAAGCGATAGTGATTATGAATAAAGAGTTAAAGGATATGCAAAGGCCTTTTCCTTATTATGTAAGATTGAATAGTATTGGTCGTCTGTTTACCCGAATATTTAATCATAAGAATTTGGTGAAAAAGGATTCGAAAGATGTCGTGACTAGATTAGAACGAAATCTACAGAAGTATGGGGCGGCGGTGATACGGTAAGTAATGAGTTAGAAGGGAGAGGTGAGAGGTGAAGTGTTTATTGTTTTTTTGTAGAGTCGGAGAGGTTGATGATGCTGTTGTTAAGGATAGGCTCAGGGAAAGAACTATCAATAGGCTCCAAAAGATCTGGTCGACCTGGTCGGACTGGAACCAAAGGGCGAACGAAAGTATCTTGAAGAACTTTCATCGTTTTTGCTTTAGAGATAACGATGGAGTCTGCACGTTCACTTGCTGCACTTAAAATTTTTTCTGTACACTTTTTTGCTCGAGTACTTTTATACTTAGCTAATTTTTTTTCAATAGACTCATCCATTAATTGTTGAATTATTGCCTGAGTCTCCTCTTTGGTTCGCTGATTATTGCAACTCATCAGAATTGTAAAAAAAGCCAAGATGCTTATTGACCGTAGAAGGCGGAATCTATTTTGCATTGCCTTTGATTTTTCGTCTAATTTCTGCTATCCGTTGAGCTACAATCGAATCGATCTTTACATCAATTTCTTCTGCAAATCTAAGGTCACACAAACTATCCAGATCTGTTCTGATAGCAACCTTTTGTTCTTGTACCAAACTATCGACTATTTTTCGATGAGCACGAGAAAGCTTGGGTACATCTTCTACACAAGAATAGAGTGAACCAATAATACAAAGGATAAAAAGAATGGAAATATTTTTTAAATTATTACTCATCCGAATCAATGACTTTTTTTCGAAGTTCGAAATTTTTGCCAAGATAAACTTTTCGAACCATTTCATCAGCAGCAAGTTCTTCTGCGTTTCCTGCTTTCAGAATATCACCTTCGAACATTAAGTAAGCTCGATCGGTAATAGATAAAGTTTCCTGTACATTATGATCAGTAATCAGAATGCCGATGTTTTTAGTTTTTAATTTTGAAATGATGGATTGGATATCCTCAACGGCAATCGGATCAATACCAGCAAATGGCTCGTCGAGTAAAATGAATTTTGGATTAGTCGCTAGCGCTCTAGCAATTTCTGTTCGACGTCGTTCCCCTCCGGAAAGTGTGTCTCCACTACTTTTTCTAACATGATGTAAGCTAAATTCATCGAGTAAAATTTCCAGTTTTTCTTTCTGCTCCTGCTTGGTCAATTTGGTCATTTCCAAAACCGCCTTGATGTTATCTTCAACACTCAGCTTACGAAAAACAGAAGGCTCTTGAGGAAGGTAACCAATGCCAAGTTGTGCTCGCTTATACATCGGAAGTTCTGTGATATCTTCATCATCTAAAAACACTTTTCCACTAAACGGTTTGATAAAACCAACGACCATATAAAA
>CAKZTD010000215.1 GCA_937921595.1 uncultured Saprospiraceae bacterium | reverse complement strand
GAGATCCGGGATCTTTAAAATAAATGCGAGAATGAGTGAATTGCTTAGCTTAAAATTCAAGTAGGATATTAAACTATAGCACCCCATTCACTCATTCTCGCATTCACTCATTCCTCACTTACCTATTCCTCAATCCTCACTTCATCCGCAATCGCCCAACTCACCGTCTCATTGTTATAATACAAATAAGCCTGAGAGGCTGGAGCCTGATAAACTCCAGGAAGTTCCACTTTTAAGTCTAGATCAATTTCTTTCTCTTCATTCGGTCCCATGTGATCCAGATAAAAAACAACCCGATCGTCTTCCACTTCATAATAATCAATCAAGCCTTCGTCCTGAAATGATTTCAACTGCCAAGGTTGAACACTTAGTCCGCCGGGGATTCCAATAATGGCTAAAGGAGTTGCAACAGAATCGCTCGTTACATTTTGAATTTTAGAAGACAAGCGTATCGTCTCTCCTACTCTTGGATCTTCACTATTCCAATTTGTTGTTAATTGAATTGGGCATTCTCCATCTCCTTTTTGTCCGATCTTCGAATGATACATTACTTCCACTTCAAAAGGAATAGGCTTTTTAGTCTTTTTAAAATTGACTGCAATTTTATGCTTTCCAGGAGTACTCAAGGCAGGAATATCTTCTAAGTTGAGTAACTTATTTTCATACTTTTTATACTGAAATTCTTTTACCGTTTTTCCATCAACGATTAACTCTATCGTTCCACTTTGTTCTTTCTCATCATCAAAACGATCCATCGAAGCGATAATCGCTTTCAAAGTCAATGCAGTAGATTGAGTAGATCCGTAGCCGTAACGGCTTTTACTTTTCAACAAAAAATGCTGTGCCTTTTTCTCAATGACTGGCCTAAACGTTTCACTTCTGGACAAAGCCAAAAGGGCAAGTGCCGTAGATTCTATTTCTACTTTTCTCCCATAAGAAAACATGGCAGAATTTTCTGCACCTGCCCAACCACCGTTTTCGCTTTGTGTCTTTATTAGCTTTTCTAAAAATATTTCTGCTCTCTTGTCTTCTGTTTTGAAGAGTACATTACTCATCAAAGCCAACATATAAGGATCTCTTTCATTTTCTATAATTTTATATTGTCTTTCTATCTCTGAAGTCAATTTATCTGAAAACCCAGACTCGCACATTGCCCATAGAATATAAGCATTGATTCTATCTCGACCACCCCGATAATACCTCCCCGGATCCCACCCACTTTCTTTTTTCCTTTCTTTTAAAAGCCAATTTGCGGTACGCTCAATAATTCCGTTTTCTACAGGATAAACTTTTGCCATCTCAGAAAACTGCATCAAACCATAGGCTGAAATCCGAGTAGAGCTGATTGAATTTCCATAAGGGGAAAAACCACCACCGGAAGACTCAAATCCTGATAATCGTTTATAGCCTCTTTCTAAAAATTTCGTAGTTCTTTCTTTCATTCCTGGAATTGAATACCCCGTTTTATTCATCAGTTGAGCAATCATAATATTGGGGTAATTCGAACTGGAAGTTTGTTCAAAACAACCTGAAGGTTGACGCATCATTTTTTCCATACTATTGGCTAATTCAGAAATCGGGCTGGTATGTGCTTTAAAATTTGACTGTATGCTCGTTGCATAGGCTCCATCAATTTCAATCTCGAAATTGTTTTCCAAATCAACATCCGTAAAAGTGTAATGATGAGGATAACCTCTTGGCAATAATTTTATCCTCTTTCTAAAGCGGTCATAATATTTTTTCGATTCAAAACTGATATCAATGTATTGATAATAATACCGATAAAACTTTTCATTAGTAATTTTAAAATTTAGAAAAATAGTTCTTGACTCTCCTTTTTTAAAAGTTAAATCTGTTACAAAATTTGAATCTAATTGACAAAACACGGGAGCTGAAATGGCTAACTTTCCGACCAGAGTTTCATCCGTATTATTCACCAAAGTAACCGGCAATCTCATAGAGTCTAAAACCGCCACAGCATGTGGAGCTTTTGAAATAATGGTAAACGGCGCATTGACCACATAAGCTGATTCTCCCCTTCCCAATGTTCCATTTTCACCAAATCCTTCTACTGTAACATTTACTTTAGTAATATCATCCCCATTCCAAAAAGATACTTTTGCTTTCCCTTTCTTATCGGTTTTTACTTCAGCATTCCAATATGTCGTCGATCGAAAATCTCTGCGAATTTTCGGATTATAATAATGTTGATAATTGGGGCTATAAAACTTTCTTTGCTGTCGTACATATCTATAAGGAAGTGTCCCTAAATCTTTCAATTGAATTTGCACATTATATCGAGTCCCTACTTTGAAACCATCGTTTTTTCCTGGCTTCCAACCAGATAATGCCCGAGAATGATAGTAGGAATGATTTCGATTCCACCTAGCTTCATTCGGATCACTCAATTTCATTTGCACATCCCCTACGTATCCTCTTTTGTCTATTACAAACTCAACATTTATTGTATTACTTTTCACCTTTGAGAGATAATTATAGTTTGATCCTGCTAGAACATTTTTTAATTTCCGGATGATCATTTGGTCATGACAAGCTTTTCTATTTGATTTTTTTTCTTTTGCACACTCCACACAATCTTCAGCATATAAGGGCGCACGCTCTGGAAGCGCTAAGACTCTACTAGGTCGATTATATCTGCTTCCGTACCAATAATGATTGTAATAAGGGCCGGAAGAAGCTCCAATTATATTTGTTGAATTATCTATTTGATCAGCAGCTCGTCTTGCATCACCTTGATGGTCAACATCATAGGGATTTCTCAATTTGGAAGAGGAAGCGTTCGCATATCTTTGCGCTCGATCAAAATCATAACTAGATTCTCCTCCTCCATATTTAGC
>CAKZTD010000214.1 GCA_937921595.1 uncultured Saprospiraceae bacterium | reverse complement strand
TTTTTTCCTTTCAAAAACATTAAGCTTCATTTCTTTTTGAATTAAATAATCTTCGATTATGCGAACTAGGTCACTGTTTAGGTTTCTAAGTTTGATATCAGAGTATTCATGTTTAGGAAATATTTTTTTAAAAACCTTTTGCTTTTCCAGCTTAGCATAGGTATAATCAGGATGAACAGAACGGAGCAATTTGTATAAAGCCAACAGATTTTTATTACTGGTAAAAAAAGGAGATTGCAACATTTTCTGTAACTGGCGAAAATCTTCTGCCGTCATATCACTTAGCAAATCCACTAATTTTGAATCTTTCATCTAGCTTTTTTTGAATTACAACAAAACGACTTAAAAATTTACAAAACATACTATTAATCAATAAGTTATACTCAATAACTTCCATCTATTCAACTTCTTTTCTCCTTACAAGATATACATTTTGTCTTCAATATTCTATTCTTAATATAATATTATTGTAATACCAAAATCGAATTTCCCTAAAGCACTTAATCTTCTTTAATTTTTGAAATCTAATGTCATTAGGTTTCCTGTACTTTCTATGCATAAAACAAAATCATGAACAAAAATAATTTTACATTTTTCTTTATTTTTTTTATTTCGCTAAATATATTATCAGGTCAATGCACCACAGATCAACTCGTCGAAGATGACTGGGTTTGGACTTCAGGCCAATTAGAATCACAAGCTTGGACTGCTGAATGTGATGGAGATTTAGAAGAAGTTGAATTTTGGCCTCATGAAGATTGGGAAGGCGCATCAACAGCTACTTTTTATCTTAGAGCATATAATGGTTGTGCCACCCTCTGGACTGTTCCCGGAATACAAGTTGTCCCTGGTGAAATTTCTAATATTAACTTAGCAGATGGAAGTGGTACCTCTAGAACAGTAGTGGATGGCACCAAATATATGTTAGCATTTATTGCTGATACTGATGAAGAGGCTACCAAATTAAAAATTTCTGTCAACAACCCTTACTCAGGAGGGACATACGCTATCACTTCAGAAAACGGGAACCCTTGGTGCGACGACTTTTTCCCAAACTGGGACCTTTGGTTTCGAGCAAGCATAGATGATGTGCTCGGGCCTCTACCGGTAGAACTTAATTATTTTAAAGCAAATTTGCATGATACAAAAGATCAAATTCATCTAATGTGGCAGACACAATCTGAAACTAATAATTTGGGATTTGAAGTACAAAGAAGTACTGACCATATAGATTGGGAAACAATTGATTTTGTAACCGGAAATGGAACAACTGCTTTAGTTTCTGAATATCAACATACAGATTACCAAGCCTATCCGGGGAATAATTATTACCGTCTCAAACAAATAGATTATGATGGAAAATTTAATTTCTCAGACATAGAACATGTTCTTTTTTCATCAACCGATCAACAAAAATTGAACGTCTACCCTAACCCTAGTAAAGGCCCAATAACAATTAGCCTCCTCAACCCCGATCAACAAACAACAATTATAAAATTATTCAATAGTACAGGAGTTTTAATCTGGGAACAACGTTTTTCGAAAGGAGAAATGACTGCTCATTGGAGCAAGGAATTTAACCTCCCTCAACATGAAGTTTACTTTTTAACCGCATTGATTGGAAAACAGATTATTACACAGAAGATATCGATTATAGATAATCATTAAGAATAAAGCATAGATTAAGACAATACTATCTCTCTTTATTAAAGGTGGAATCAAATGGTTCCGCCTTTTGTTTTTTTACACCTTACAAACTACTTTTTATGTCCCTCCTCAAAGACTTGATTATCAGATAATTAAAATCAGAATATTATAAAAATCAATTCTTTTTTCATTTCCCTATAGCTTACACTTAATCAAAAATGACTTTTCATACCTAGAACAGAAGAGTGACCTTTAGTCTATCGAAACAGGTTTCTACCTAATTTGATTTCAAATGCTAGCCTATTTTACGAAAGTAATTTATTTAATCTCTCACTTGTTCTACAGATTGAGCAATACTGGTTTTATAACCTTTAATCCCTTCTCAAGCAAAGAACATTAAAAATTTATTTATCATGGCAAAAGTAAAAAAAACAAAAAGTCCGATTTCAATAAAAGAAATTCCGGCTTCAATTTCCTGTCTAAAAGCAAGAAAAAAAACTGAAGCATTATTGCTTCGTCAGTGCAAAAAGAAATCTAAACACCTATCTCCTTGTTGCAAATGTAATCCAAAATTTAAAGGTCCTAAAATCCGTTTACAAAAAGATGCTGTATTACTCAATACTGCATATAATGGATCAGGAGGAACAGTACCTCCTCCGAATCAAGATATGTTTTGGGAAAGAAGCAGTACACTTAATGGTACTTACAGTCCTGCAATTGTTTCTGGAAATCCAATACCAGGATCTTGGTCAGGTATACCACCCGTAAATTCGGATTGGTTATCTATTAACTCTAAAGCAAAAGCGAGAGCTCAAGATGTTTTCTATAAATTAAAATTTTCTATTTGCGAAAGTATTAACCCACACGACTTTAAACTTAATGTAAACTTTTTGGTTGATGATCGCTTAATTGATATTTATGTAAATGGAGTTAAGCAAAGTACTAAAGTTTCTATTCCTGCTGGTGGCTTTAGAAGTTCATCAAATGTAAAATTAGAACATGACTGGAAACATTGCGAAAACGAGATTATTTTTCATACAAACTCATCCGCAACTTATCTTGGTTTTATAGCTGGGTTTACATTAGACCGAATACCTTTACCAGACTTAAGCTGCAAGTGCAAATGTAGAACAGCAGAACTTCCAAAAATTGCTCCATGCTTTTCTGTGTCTTGGGGTAAAGTAAAAAAGGATGAACTCAATACTACAGATTGTGAGACACTCTGTATTACCGCTTGTAACTGTTATAGCAATGTAACTTTTAAAAACTTAAGTATTCCTCAAATCATTATTTGTGATGAAAATGGAAAACCAGTTTCTACTGGTTCAAATCCAAAAGTGGAAGCGATTCCATTTGGTCCAATTTGTTTCGGCGACCTTGGCCCTTGTAAACCAGGAAAACGAGAAAATTGTATCAGCCGTCAAATCGTACTTAAATCAAATAATGCTAAACCAGGCTATTATAAATTGAAATTTGGATCGGTGTGTTACGATATTGTTTATTCACAATCAACTGAAGCTTGTTTTGAGTTTGAATTGATAAAAGGTTAGATCAATATTTAATACTTAATAACAATGAGAAAATGGAGTTTATATAAACTTCATTTTCTCTTTTTAAAATAAGCAATAAGGAATTAATACTATTTGGCACATCACTTGTTTATAAGTAATTATAATACCGCACTTTTATAAATTCACCTCTTTCTCTTCAGTAAATATTTTTTTTAATAAAATATCTATAAGATGAAATATCAATCACTATTTATAGTACTGTTATTCCCTATTATGTTAGCTGCTCAGAGTGACGAATGGGGAATCGGTGTAGTGGAACTACCATATGACAGTAAAAAATCCATAAAT
>CAKZTD010000213.1 GCA_937921595.1 uncultured Saprospiraceae bacterium | reverse complement strand
TGATACTCTTCTTGTTGGATTTGATATTGATCATAAAAAAACTCTGCATGTCGAAATGCACTTTTATCTTGTTCCGCTTTTGCATCTTGAATACTTTTTAGAAAGTGCTTTGGCAATTTCCGCTGACGGAATGATTCTGCGAGAGCAGATTTCACTTTAACCTTATCATTGAAAAAGGTTTTATAAATGAGATAATGTTCCAAAACCTTATTGAGATCACTCATCAAAAGCCGGATTTTTACATCATCAAATACCTCCCCAGGAAAAAGCCTTTTAAAGACCATTTTCTTATCTGGAATAAACTTTAAATCGCGATAAGATTCATGTAAAAGGCGATAAAAATTGGCTATTTTGTCTTGAGTATTGAAAAAAGGAGACCGAACAAATTTATCCAATTCTAGATAATCTCTCTTATCTAAGCTTTTAAACACCTCTATTAGCTTACTTTTTTCCATTTAAAACATTATTATTTTTAAAATATCTTCTACAAATTACACTATAAAAGTTCATTTAATAGCATTAAACAAATATTTAACACAATTAGAATCCTACAAATCATAAATATTGTATTTTTATAATAGCTTCATTTGTTACATTTTTGTATGGAAGTTGTTCAAGTAATCTCAGAACACATCCTTCAACGACTTCAATGTTATAAAGTTATTTGACAAAATTATAGACCCATGAAATTTTCAAAACAAGCTTTTCGAAAAGCCGCTCAACGAGTTTTACGATCTCTCGCATTAGCATGCTTCCTTTTGCTAGGTATTACTAGTAATGCCCAAGTCGTTTTAAATATTACCGATGAAATAGGTGCTCAAAATGTAGCAGTTGATTTCACGGTTGAAAACTGGAATGATATTGCTGCCTGTCAGCTTTCCGTAAATTGGGATCCTGCAAGGATATCCTTAGATAGTCTTGGGAATTTCAACCTTCCTTCTCTTGACCCAGGTAGTTTCAACATTAACAACAGTGAATTAGGATTCTTCCCAATGGCCTGGGTTTCATCAACAGGATTGGGTACGGATCTTAATGATGGAGACATCCTCTTCACCATGTATTTTGATGTACTCGTAGAAGGCTATACGCCAATATCCATTACAGATTCCCCAACTCCTATTGAAGTAGCTGATGGATCAGTACAAGTTGTACCTTATGTTATTGACAATGGTTCAATTACTGGATCAGGTAATTTACTCCAAGGAAATGTTTACCATGATAGCAATGATGATTGCGCTAACCAAAGTGGAGAAGAAGCTTTGGGTTCTTGGTTAATAAAATTAGAAGGAACAGAAACCTTTTATACCAGCACCGATGAAAATGGAAACTACTCTCTTTTTGTAAATCCTGATAATTATGTTTTAGAATTAATGTACCCAAATGAACTTTGGCTCGCTTGCGACAACCTTATAGCTGTAGATCTTACTGGAGATATTGATCCTACAACCGTGGACATTCCAGTGGGTTCAATCATTGACTGCCCTTTAATGCAGGTCGATATTTCTACTCCTTTTCTAAGACGATGTTTTGATAATAATTACTATGTAAATTATTGCAATATCGGAACAGTTACCACAGAAGATGCATCTGTAGAAATTGAAATCGATGAATACTTAACTGTTCTTAATAGTTCTATTCCTTTTACGATTAATAGCGAAGGTTTATATGTTTTCGATGTTGAGGAATTAGGTATTGGAGAATGCGGTAGCTTTAATTTTTCAGCATTCTTAGATTGCGATTCGACCATCCTTGGACAGACGCATTGTGTAAGTGCTCATGCTTATCCAGACTCCATTTGTATTGCTCCAAATAATAGTTGGTCAGGTGCCAGTTTAAAAATCACTGGAGAATGCGTAGGTAACGAAATTGAATTCACCATCGAGAATATTGGAGAAAACATGATCATGGAAAGTCAATATATCGTTATTGAAGATGCGGTCATGTTTGCACCAAATACTTTTTCATTAAATGCAGGAGGAAATATGACGGTAAATGTTCCAGCGAATGGATCTACTTATCGATTGGAAGTTGGACAAGTTGATGATCACCCGGGATTAAGTATGCCTAGCCTATCGATTGAAGGCTGTGGTACAAATAGCGAAGAAGAATTCAGCTTAGGTTTTGTAACGCTTTATCCGGAAGATGATAATGATCCATGGATTTCTATTGATTGCCAGGAGAATATTGGTTCTTATGACCCTAATGACAAAGCGGCGGCTCCAGCAGGTTATGGAGACAATCATTTTATTAAACCAAATACTGATCTTGAATATAAAATCAGATTCCAAAACACAGGAACCGACACTGCTTTTACGGTAGTGATTGAAGATAGTTTGTCTGTGCATTTAAATCCTACAACGATACGACCAGGCGCAAGTAGTCATCCTTATAATTTTGAATTGACTGACCAGGGTTTAGTTCGTTTTACTTTTGAAAACATTATGCTTCCAGACAGCAATGTCAATGAAGTCGCTTCTCATGGTTTTGTGAAATTTAGAATTGCACAATCCCTTGATTTACCAGACGGCACCATCATCAATAACCAAGCAGGCATTTATTTTGATTTTAATGATGCAGTTCTAACGAACACTACTTTCCATGAAGTTCAAAGAGATTTTATCGAGCCGGTACACACCATCGAAATCTTTGAAGAAGGCGTGGAAGTAAATGTTTTTCCAAATCCATTTTCAGGCAGTACAAATTTTGAAATAAAAGGCAAGAATTATAAAGCTATTACATTAAAAGTCTTTGATGCGATGGGAAGAGAAATCTCTACCGGTAATTATGACAATCAACTTTTTGAGTTCTCTTCGGAAACCTATTCTACAGGATTGCATTTTTATCAGATTTGGTCGAACCAAAAACTGATTTCCACTGGAAAATTGATAATGTACTAGAGTACTCCCCAACAAATTAGAGTCCCGCAGAGCAAAAAAAATAAGGCGACATGATTAATTTCATGTCGCCTTTATTTTTTTACAAGTTTGAAAACTTGCTTTTATTTGGTGTGTTTCAAGTTAAATTCGATGAAACCGAATATTAAACTTAAAACAGTGCTTTTATTATTTATAAATCCTAAAGCATACTATCCTTAAATCGCATCTATAATAGCGTTCAAAGTAGCACTTGGTCTCATAGACTCTGTAGCTTTTGATGGGCTAGGAGAATAGTAACCTTCGATGTCCATAGCCACTCCTTGCACAGTGTTTAACTCCTCTACAATTTTTGCTTCGTTACTCTTCAATTCATCTGCAATAGGAGCAAATTTAGCTTGTAATTCAGCATCAGCGGTTTGATTGGCCAATTCTTTCGCCCAGTATAAAGCTAAGTAGAAATGACTACCTCTATTGTCTAACTCATTTACTTTTCTTGATGGAGACTTTCCATTCTGAAGCAAAGCAACAGTAGCGTTATCTAATGTGTCAGCTAGTATTTGTGCTTTAGTATTATTATTCGTTTTAGCTTCGTGTTCTAAAGATACAGCTAAGGCCAAGAATTCGCCTAAAGAATCCCATCTTAAGTGATTCTCTTGGTTGAACTGTTGAACGTGCTTAGGAGCAGAACCACCCGCACCAGTCTCAAATAAACCACCACCATTCATCAAAGGAACAATCGACAACATCTTTGCACTAGTTCCTAACTCTAGGATTGGAAAAAGATCTGTGTTGTAATCTCTCAAAACATTTCCTGTAACAGAGATCGTATCTTCTCCATCTTTCATTCGCTGGATAGAAACTTTAGTAGCCTCAACAGGAGAAAGGATTCTGATATCTAAACCAGTTGTATCATGATTTGGCAAATAAGCGTTTACTTTTTGAATTAACTGTGCATCATGCGCTCTATTTTCATCCAACCAAAAAATAGCCGGAACATTGGTTGCTCTTGCTCTGCTGACAGCCAACTTCACCCAATCCTGAATAGGCAAATCTTTTACCTGACACATTCTCCAAATATCTCCTTCTTCTACTTCATGCTCGATCAATACTGAACCTGCATCATCAATCACTTGTACTTTACCAGCAGAAGGAATTTCGAATGTCTTATCATGCGAACCATATTCTTCCGCTTTTTGAGCCATCAAACCAACATTAGGAACAGTACCCATTGTCGTAGGATCAAAAGCGCCATTTTCTTTACAAAAATCGATCGTCGCTTGGTAGATACCTGCGTAAGAACTATCTGGAATAACCGCTTTAGTATCTTGAGAATTGCCGTCTTTGTTCCACATTTGACCAGAGGTTCTAATCATAGCAGGCATTGAAGCATCTATGATCACATCACTTGGTACATGTAGATTCGTAATCCCTTTATCAGAATTAACCATAGCTAAATCTGGACCTTCAGCAAAACACTTTTCTATTTCAGCCTCAACTGCAGTTTTTACTTCAGGTGCAAGCTTGTCTAGGTTACTTAATAAATTACCAAAACCATTGTTTACATTAACACCAGCTTCGTCTAATTCTTTCCCAAATTTTTCGAAAACAGACTTGAAAAATACTTTCACACCATGGCCAAAGATGATAGGATCAGAAACCTTCATCATCGTTGCTTTCAGGTGTAGAGAGAATAGAATCCCTTTAGTTTTAGCATCTTTCATTTGCGCTTCTAAGAAAGCAAGTAATGCTTTTTTACTCATGAATGTACCATCGATAATCTCTCCATCAAGAACAGGTACAGACTCTTTTAATACTGTTGTACCATTTGCACCAACCAATTGTATTTTTACGCTACCCGCTTTAGCGATGGTAACTGATTTTTCGTTAGATGCGAAATCTCCTGAACCCATCGTTGATACATGAGATGCAGAATCTGCAGACCATTTACCCATAGAATGCGGATTTTGTCTAGCATAAGCCTTTACAGGCTTAGGCGCTCTTCTGTCTGAGTTACCTTCTCTTAATACAGGATTTACAGCACTTCCTTTTATCTTGTCGTAAGTTGCTTTTATATTTTTTTCTTCCTCGTTACTAGGATCGTCAGGATAATTAGGGATAGCAAATCCATCTCCTTGCAACTCTTCAATAGTCTTTTTAAGTTGAGGAATAGAAGCAGATATATTCGGCAATTTAATGATATTTGCCTCTGGTTTCTTAACCAATTCACCCAACTCAGCCAATGCATCAGCTACTTGTTGTTCTGGCTTTAAGTAAGTAGGAAAGCTAGCAAGGATTCTACCTGCAAGGGAAATATCTTTTGTTTCCATTTCAATTCCACATTGCTTGGCAAATGCTTGAACAATAGGCAAAAGAGATCTTGTAGCCAAAGCAGGTGCTTCATCGGTATGTGTATAATAAATCTTAGACGACATATATTAATTATTTATTTTATTTAAAAACCGAAAGATCGGTCATATTGGACGATAATTATTTGTATAAGAGTATAAATCCCAAAAGCTTTAAGTAAATTGAAGCCTATGCAAAAATCGGTGCAAATGTAAGAATTTTATGGCTTAAATTCCATATTTAAGAAAACACCGTATTTTACTTACCATTTTATCGTAAAAAAGTTGTTTCAGATTAATTTTATCTTTGTTTTTATTAATAAAATACGCGTCAAGGAATTTAAAGGTTTTAACTTGGGCCCTAAGTCTTTAATTTTAACCTTGTTATAAACGGTATTTAGGTGTTCGCCAATAGAGGAGTCCGAAAACCTAATGCCAAATGACGTTTTTTCTTAGCTTAGCGTAAATTAAAAACTAACAATATTTAAAGCCCTGTTTGGCATTAAAAAATAAACTTAAAAAACATGAAATTTATGATCAAGCATTCTTTTATAAAAATCATATTCTGTCTTCTTGCTCTTGTTAGTTTTGCTTGTAACTCCGGCAAAAAAAGTGTCAAAATGGATGGCTGTCAAACCATGGCCAGTGTAAAAGACTTTACCGGTCTTGATGGTTGTTCCTTAATGATTGTACTCGACAATGGAGATAAATTATTGCCTGCAAAAATAAATGATAAAAATTTCACGCTTAGAGATGGGCAAAGAATCAAACTGGATTATACTATCAT
Organism: uncultured Saprospiraceae bacterium; assembly: GCA_937921595.1. GTDB lineage: Bacteria > Bacteroidota > Bacteroidia > Chitinophagales > Saprospiraceae > JAHDHW01. The sequence continues at coordinate 34,093 of CAKZTD010000213.1, read as the reverse complement.
GGAAGATGCGATGAGTGTTTGCATGGCTGAGAAAGCAAGCATAGAAATTACCTGCATCCAATTGATAGAGGGAAAACCGATCATCAAAGAATGTGTTGAAACAGAAGAGCCGATGACTGTTGCCTGGATGAAAGAAGTAATCATTAGTAAAAAGCCAGCTTCCATTCAAAAATATAATTTCCGAGATGGTTGGGCTTATGTTTATTTTGTAGGAGCTAAACAATTACTTTATGATTGTCAAGGTACATTACTTTGTGAACATGAAGGTTTAGGGGTGAACCAGTGTAAAGGAAAATATTTGGCTGGACAGAAAGGAAAAATTATTTATAGAAAATCGGAGAACCCGAATCGATGAGGAGTGAGGAGTATAAAATAAAAATGCTAATATTAAAATAAAACATGAATCCGAATTTAGATCCGTCAGATGAGAATTTCATTCCGGAGGAGAAGCAATTAGAAAGAGCTTTGAGACCGAAAGAGTTGAGTGACTTTAGTGGTCAGCCTAAGATTGTTGAAAATCTTAAGATATTTATTGCTGCAGCAAAAATGCGGGAAGAGGCTTTGGATCATGTCTTACTTCACGGCCCTCCTGGTTTGGGAAAAACGACGCTTTCTCATATCATTTCAAATGAGCTGGAAGCAGATTTAAAAATGACCTCCGGCCCGGTCTTAGAAAAACCTGGAGACCTAGCTGGTCTATTGACCAACCTTGAAGAAGGTGACGTTTTATTTATAGATGAGATCCATCGCTTGAATACCGTTGTTGAAGAATATCTTTACTCTGCAATGGAAGATTATCGGATTGACATTATGATCGACAGTGGCCCGAACGCCCGAAGTATTCAGATCACGCTTAACCCTTTCACCTTGATCGGTGCTACAACGCGAATGGGTTTATTGACGGCTCCAATGCGAGCTCGTTTTGGAATCACTTGTCATCTGGATTATTATGATATAAAAACACTTGAAGGAATTATAAAAAGATCTGCTGGAATTATTGATATTCCGATTACAGAAGCGGGTGCTCATGAGATTGCTAGAAGGAGCAGAGGTACACCTCGGATTGCCAATGCACTACTTCGAAGAATTCGAGATTTTGCACAAATCAAAGGAGACGGAACGATCGGTGTGGAGATTGCAAAATTTGGTCTTGAAGCCTTAAATGTAGATGAAAGTGGTCTTGATGAAATGGATAATAAAATCCTTACAACCATCATCAATAAATTCAAAGGAGGCCCAGTTGGAATCACGACAATTGGAACCGCTGTTGGTGAAGAAGCTGGAACGATCGAAGAGGTTCATGAACCTTTTTTAATTATGGAAGGCTATATTCAGCGAACGCCAAGAGGTCGACTCGTAACTGAGAAAGCTTATCAGCATTTAGGGATTGTACCACCTTCAAAAGCAGGATCTTTATTTTAAAAAAGAACCTCTCCCGGGTTTCGAAATTACTTAATAATCGGTATTCAGTTTTTGGGATTAGGCATTCGGTTTCTCCGAAAACCTAATCCTGAATGCCGTAAATTACTTTCTAAACTTAAAATTTGCAAAGTATTTCTCCTATCCCGCCCTTTCTCCTCCCTGAAACACTCTTTTTGTCTTCTCCTACTCAATTTTTCTTAGGTATTTCTCGTTTAAAATTTATATATTTAGAAGGTGCCCGCTATAAAACTATCGCTTACAACATTCAACCGATCGCTATGAAATCCTTATTCCTCACCATTTCTATTTTTTTAAATAGTGTAATCCTATTTGCACAACCCATTCCTATTCCTAAAAAAGCTCCAATCAACCAACACAATCATCAACATGATCACGGGCATAATCACGGGCATGATCATAACGACGATCAACAAATTGCGAAAAATCTAGCGGAACAAATCACGCCAAATAGTAACGGTATTTCTTTTATAAAAAACCTCAATCAATGGCATGAGAATGTCGCTTATCAAGCTGGCCTTGGTGGTTTGAGTTCTGTCTTTTTAGAACAAAAAAAATTCACTTATAATTTTACTCATCTTGGAGATGTTGGAAAGATTCATGAAACATCTCATGACAAAGACGCAACACTCCCAATCAGAGGACATGCTTATAAAGTCCATTTTAAAAATGCATTAGATGTTGAATTCAAAGAGGATGGAAAACATCAGGAAATCTATAATTATTTCCTAGGAAATGATCCTGATAAATGGGCAAGCAAAGTTCCAATATACGATCAAGTAACTTACCCGAATTTATATCAAGGAATTGACCTCGTCGCTTATAATAAGGATGGACATTTCAAATATGATTTTATTGTATCTCCAGGAATTTCTCCTGCAGCAATAGCTATGGAATACGAAGGTGCGGATGCGGTAGAAATTGATAACAGTAACCTGATCATTCACACTTCGGTAATTAACATTACAGAACAAAAACCATATGCTTTTCAAATTATAAATGGAAAAACTATTGTCGTTCCTTGTGAATACGATTTACATAGAAATACAGTTTCCTTTGTTTTTCCTGAAGGTTACAACACCGATTTCGAGTTAGTAATAGATCCAACAGTAGTCGCCTCTACCCTATCTGGAATGTCGCTTACTTATTCGTTTGGGCATAGTGCTACTTTTGACAATCAAGGTAACATTTATGCTGGTGGAAGAGCCTATGGAATTGGCTACCAATCTACTACCGGTGCTTTCCAAGAAAGCTTTGGTGGTGGCGGAACAGATATCGCAGTAACCAAATACAATCCAGAAGGAACTGCACAAATTTACGCTACCTATATTGGCGGAAATGATGTCGATGCACCGCATAGTATGATTGCTGATTTTAATGGTCAATTATATATTTTCGGTAGCAGCAGTAGTAGTGACTATCCAGTTACAACGAATGCTTTTCAAAATACAAAAGGTGAACTTTCAGATATTGTAGTGACCAAGCTTAACACGGATGGAAGTGAATTGGTTGGGTCAACTTTTGTTGGAGGTGATCAAAGTGATGGGATTAATCAATCTGTATTGAATGATAATTATGATGACCATTTTCGAGGAGAGATTGTTCTAGATAACCAAGGAAATGCTTACATCGCTTCCTGTTCTAGCTCTCCTGATTTCCCAACTACTCCTGGTGCTTACGACACCGATTATAATGATACAGGCTTTCCTGGTCAAGATGGTGTTGTTTTCAAATTAAACAATGATTTATCTACTCTATTTTGGGCAACCTATTTAGGGGAAGGAGATGCTGATACTGCCTATGGATTACGTGTAGATGATTTTGGAAATGTTTATGTAACCGGAATTGCAGGGAATAGTGATTTTCCAACAACTGGAGGAGTGATCCAATCTGCATGGCCAGGTGGCGAAGAAAATGCTTATGTTACCGTTTTCAATCCAACCGGTACAGCTTTGATTGCCAGTACATTTTGGGGATCAAGTGGAGCCGAACATAGTTATTTTATTGACATTGATGAACTTGGAAATATTCATATTTATGGTCAAACCACAGGAGATATGCCAGTGACTGCAGGCACCTATGTCTACAATGAAGGGAGTAGTCAATTCTTAAGTAGTTTTACTAGCGATCTTACTTCTGTTAATTATAGTACAGTAATCGGAACTGGCCCAAATTCCTTTGGGTATGATTTTGTACCTGTTGCCTTTATGGTCGATAAGTGTAATAACATTTATTTCTCTGGTTACTATGCCGTAAATAATTTACCAACAACAAATGATGCCATTTCTACAGTAGGTGGTTCTGTTTATCTTGGGGTCTTAGATCCATTTGCAACAGGTTTACAATTTGGAACTTACTATGGAGATGCCGATCATGTAGATGGAGGAACGAGTCGATTTGATAAGTCTGGTACTGTTTACCAAGGTGTTTGTTCATGTACTAATGGAGATAATGTTTTAAATACATTACCGGGAGCTTTTGCCACTGGGCAATCTACCTTCTGTGATATTGGTGTTTTTAAAATAGATTTTGAAATCCCAACAGTGACCGCTGCAGGAGTTCCTATTCCTGCAAATACTACAGTTCCTGCAAATAGTGGATGTGCGCCTTTTGATGTTGACTTTTTCTATACTGGGCAAGACGGAACGGTCTTCTATTGGGACTTTGATGATAATGGAGCAACCTCCACCAATCAAGATGCCAATCATGTCTTTACAGAACCTGGCACTTATGAAGTGATGTTAATCGTAACAAATCAGCTTACTTGTAATTCCGTCGATACCGCTTTCTTGGTTATTGATGTTTTGGAATCTTCCAGCACACTTACCAACTCAAGTATTTGTAATCCTGATGAAACAAGTTTCCTTGATGCTTCTACTACTAATGCAACCTATACCTGGCAGGATGGAAGTACCAACTCAACTTATAGTGCTAATGGACCTGGAGTATATTGGGTTGATGTATCATTATTAAATGGTGCGTGTACCCGAAGAGATTCTTTTGTTTTAGTCTTGAATAATTCCTTGAATCTCGATCTTGGTCCCGACTTTTCTGTATGCGATGAAAACTCATTTACATTGGATGCAACTACTCCTGGAGCCACGGCCTACGAATGGGGCGACGGAAGTACAAATCCAACTTTAGATATTTTCACTACAGGAACTTACTCTGTAATCGCTTTTGATGGTGATGGTTGTGCAGCCGAAGAGAATATAACTGTAACTTTTAGTACGACTCCTGTCTTCAATCTTGGCCCTGACACTTTACTTTGTGATTTGTATACTGTCAGTCTTGATCCTCAAATCCCTGGTGCTGTTTATACCTGGCAAGATGGTTCTAACACCGATATTTATACCGTGACTGATCCTGGAATTTATTGGGTTGAAGCAAACCTTAATGGTTGTATAGGTAATGATTCAATCGAAGTATCCTATTTAGCCGAAGTATTTTTGGACATCCAATCGGTAGATGTCGATTGCAATGATGATTGTGATGCTTATATTGATATTACAATGAGTGGAGGAAACGGTGATTTTAGTTTCTTGTGGAATACTGGCGAAACTCAACCAGATTTAAATGATCTCTGCGCTGGTGATTATATATTGACCGTTACGGATGATTTATGCAATTATGTTTTAGCGACTATCGAAGTAGAAGAACCTGGACCACTTGCCTATGATTTTGAAGTCGTGGATGTGGTTTGTCCGGGAGATGGAGATGGTGTCATTTCAATTGTAAATATTACTGGTGGTACGCCACCATATTCTTTTAGTATAAATGGAGGACCTTTTACTCCAAACGCAACTATAAATAATTTAGATGGTGGCAATTATGATTTTGTAATGAGTGATGCAAATGGTTGTATTATCGGTGAAACGATTAGTATTTATGAGCCGCCTGCAATTACTGTTTCTGCTGGAGAAGACTTTACGATAGAACTAGGTGAACAAGTAGAAATACAAGGTTTAGTATTCCCAAATGCCAATCAAAATATTTCATGGTCACCTAATGAAACGCTTAGTTGCATTGAATGCGAGGAACCTATCGCTAATCCTGTAAACACAACAACTTATACACTTACGGTTGTTGATTCTATTACGGGTTGTGTGATCACTGATCAGATGGTGGTCAATGTTGAAAAAAATAGAAATGTTTTTGTTCCAAATATCTTTTCTCCTAATGGCGATGGCGCGAATGACATCTTTGAAATTTACACTGGAAATGGAGTTAGAAGAATTGTTGATATTAAGGTTTTTGATCGCTGGGGTGAAGTTGTATTTGCTAACGAAGACATTCTGAAAGATGATCCGTTCAAAGGATGGGACGGTACACTAAAAGGAAAACCAATGAATACTGCAGTCTATGCTTGGTATGCTGAGATTGAATTCTTAGATGATGTGGTTATTTTATATAAAGGTGATGTAACGTTGGTGAAGTAGAAAAATTTTAATTAAAATAAAAAAGGAGTAGATATTGATTTATCTACTCCTTTTTTATTTTAATTAAGTAAACCTAACTGATCTAATTTTTACTTTCCAAATTTGAACCTTATATTTATAGGCATATGAAACTCAAAAATATACTGCTCTGTCTTTTCTTACCTTTTGTTCTAAAAGCTCAATCTTCTGAAAAGTCGCTTGAATTTATAAGCTTATTTAATAGCGATGAGAATGAAGAAGTTGCCTGCTACAGAATTCCTTCGATTGCTAAAGCCAACAATGGAGATTTGATCGCTGTCATAGATGAAAGAGTTCCTTCTTGTGGAGATTTGAAATGGAGTAAAGATATCAACATCGTAGGACGTCGAAGTAAAGATAATGGTGAAACTTGGACTCCCATTGAAATTATTGTTGATTATCCTTTTGGAAAATCCGCTTCTGATCCATCTATGATTGTTGATAAAATAACGGGAGAAATATTTCTATTTTTCAACTATATGGATTTGGATAAAGAAAAGGATGTTTATTATTTTAAAATGATATCCAGCATCGATCATGGCAAAACCTGGTCCTCTCCTATTGATATAACTAATCAGATTTCAAAACTTGAATGGAAACAGGATTTCAAATTTATTACTTCAGGTGAAGGTATTCAGACCGACTCGGGTACCTTGCTGCATACAATGGTTAATTTAAAAAATGGTTCACATCTTTTTGCTAGTGATGATCATGGTAAAAACTGGTACCTTATCGATACTCCTATTTTACCTGGAGACGAATCCAAAGTAGTAGAATTAGCAGATGGTTCCTGGATGGTAAATAGTAGAGTTAGCAAAAAAGGAATGAGGTATGTACATCGTTCTATCAACCAAGGAAAAACCTGGATTTCTAACCCAGAACCTCAATTAGTTGATCCAGCTTGCAACGCAAGCATCATTCGTTACACCTCAATAAAAAATGGATCAGATAAAAATAGGTTGTTATTCTCGAATGCGAACAGTAGTGATTCAAGAGAAAATTTATCGATTCGAATTAGTTATGATGAAGGAAAAACGTGGAGCGAGGCAAAAACAGTTTATGCTGGAAAAGCTGCATATTCTTCCATGTGTATTCTTAGTAATGGAGATATTGGGTTGTTTTTCGAAAAAGATGAATACAAAGAAAATGCCTTTGTTAGATTGACTTTAGATTGGTTGAGTAATGGAAAGGATGAGCTAAAATAGTGGATTAAATTAGCTCATATTGCGATCTATCTAATTGCCGTTTAAGAATACTTATCTTAAATAAAACATCCGACATTAGATATTTAGAATTCTAATGTCGGACATTTTTTATTAAGCTATTGGATAAAATCCGCCGGCTTCACATCGGCTAAGTTATTTACCCTCTTTCTTATTGTTTAACAAATTTTGCACTGGTTGTATTTTTGCCTGAATAAATATTTAAATAATAAATTCCTGCTGGCAAATCGTTCACATCAATTTTTAACACTTCAAGTCCTTCATCTCCTGAATGAACAATCGATTTATAAAGCTTACCTGTTACAGTTAATAAATCAATTCTCAGATTAGTCGATTCGGTCAAATCCATTTTCAAGCTCAAGGTTCTTCCGTCTACTGGATTTGGATATACTTCTACATCATGGACAATATTAGTTGCGAGTTGATTCGATCCAGATTGATTTAAATCCATCATATCTGCTGGAATTTCGGTATCGATAGAATCTCCAAATATGATATCATAATAAACTTCTAATTCTGCATGAATAACAATTTCCATATCTACGACTGAACCACAATCTACGTAAGTGTCTTCGGTATAACCTAGGCAAGTCGCCCAACATGGATTTGGAAAAGGCATAAAGATATCTTCTTCTACTTCAACACAAACTTCATCAAGTTCATAATTACAACCACAGTTAGGATCTGTAGGCAAGTCATAATTACAATCTAAAAAATCGGTTACTGCATAGCCATTACATTCTGCGACACAGCTATTCGAAAATAAAATAATTTCTCCAGAAGTTGCTTCTACACAAACCGGAGCTACTTCGAAATCACAACCACAAGTTGGATCATAAGAAGTATCATAATCACAGTCGATGAAATCAGATTCGGTGTAGCCCATACAATTGGCCCAGCAAGCATTTGGAAAAGGTATTATGTTTCCATCATCAGTTTGAATGCAAACGAGATCTATATCCCAACTGCAATCACAGTCAAACATTGAAAAGGCGTTGAATTGTAGGCATAGAATTAGTGCCAGAGTAGTTAGTTGAATTTTCATGATTAATAGGTATTTATATATGTTTTTCGAATCTTCTAATTCGATTTGTTACAATACAGTGGAGGGTAATATTGTGGGAGGTATGGGAGAATTATGAGGGAAGAGGGATAATCTATGAGGGTAGATTCATCTATTATTCAAAAAGGATGCCTTTTTTGATGGAAAGCAAAAATACTTTATATAAAAAGTGTAGGAAAGGTTGATTTTCAATAGATTGTAAATATAATGACGTCAAACCGTCAAGTAGCCATTAGTCAATTCTCAAAAAAATGAACTCTTGGCTACTCGACAACTTAACAACTTCATTACTACTCCCCTATTTTACTAGAGGGCTATCTTTTTCAAAATCAAATAATGTCAGTCGACGCAATTCGTAATAAGCAGTCCAAAAAGCTCGAAGTGCAGAATAATATGATCGTCTTCCTGAATCTTGTTCTCGGAGTGCAAGATTGAGTTCTACGATTTCAATTTTTCCGATGATATATCGTTTTCTGGTAATATCTAATCTTTTTTGAGAAACATCAAAAGCTCTTTTTGCTAATTCCACTTGGGTACGAAGTAAGTCAAACTGTTGCACCTTGATACTGATTTCTCTTTCAAAATTAATTCTGTCCTGAGTCACATTCATGCGTTCAAGATCTTGATTGGATTTTGCAACTTCCATTCTTGCTTTTGACTTCCCCCAATCGGCAATCGGCACGGTCAATCGGATAGAGAATTGCTCTTGATCAATCGGATCTGTATATGCCTTATTAAAATCAACGGCTGTTTGAGACAAACCAAAACGTCCCGATATATTTGCTTGTAATCCACTTTGCGCTTTTGCTCTACTTACCTCTTGTTCCGCTTCTTTTAACCTTCTCAGAAAAGCGATGGAAGCACTTCTATATTTTTCAGCATATTGCAAAGCAAGTGCTTCATCAATGATAACATTTGGAATTTCAGTCGGAGGTTCTAATTCAAAATTTACCGCTTTTTCTATTCCTAAAAAATTTCTTAATCGTTCGGTGTTTGTTTGAGAATTTAATCTTGCTGCAGCTAAATCTGCATTTGCATTCATGGAACTTAATTCTATCTGGAGCAATTCTGTTTCAGCAATTTTTCCTACACTAAATCTTCCCTGAGAAACCTTAAGTAAGGTATCCGCATCTGTCTTATTTTTCATAAGCGCTTCCACGTTTAACTGAGAAATTAAAACCTCGAAAAATAAACTCGTAGATTGAAAAGCAACTGTCTCTAATTCTTCAATATGTACTCGATTCGCTTCTTCATATTTTAAAGGCTCGATTTCCCGATTCCATTTCAATTGATTGAATCCAAATAATGGTTGTTCAAAACCGATAACAACAGGAGTGGAAAGATAAGAGGTAGATTTCCCTGTAAGATCTGTTTTAAAAATATCCAATCGATCTAATCCCGTAAAAGCATAAATCCGTCCTCCTGTCAGTGCAATCTCCTGACTTAGTGAAATGCCAACGGTATTTTCCATAAAAGATCTAGGAACGAAAGCCTGAGTACCATCTGGTAAGATAATCGATTGAATGGTTCGATTGAGATTCGGAAGTGTTGCATCTAAGTTTATCTGTGGTTTATAATCTCCTAAATAAGATTGATAAAACCAATACCGATTGCTCAACCTAGTTTTAGAAATCTGAACATCTGGTGCTTCTTTTTGAGCCAAAGCAATGGTTTCTGAAAGTGTCATCCGTAGAATATCGGTTTGACTGAATACTGGAGATGATACAATAAGTACTATAAAAAATTGAAGAAAGTATTTCATTTTAGATTTTTGTTTTTCATCTAAGAAAAGCTAATTAACCAATTCACAAATCAAAACCCTTAATCCGTTCTCAATGCTTTTATCGGATCCATTTTCGAAGCTTGTTCTGCAGGAAATAATCCAAAGATTAAGCCGACAGATGCTGATACAAAAAAGGACACAACAACAGACCAAGTGGAGACCTCTGCAGGTATTTCAAAATAATTTTCAATAATATATGCGGTCGAAACGCCAAGAACTACACCGAGTATTCCACCGATCAAACTGATAAAAATTGCTTCAAATAGAAACTGAAGAATGATATCCTGTTGCATGGCTCCCAATGATCTCCGAACACCAATTTCTTTTATTCTTTCTAAAACTGTGGCTAACATGATATTCATAATACCAATTCCTCCAACGAGCAAAGAAATCCCTGCAATAAATGCAAGCACCAAATTTAGTCGATCCTTAGTTGCTTGTTCTTGTTGCAATTCTAGTTCAGGTACCTTAACTTCATAATCAATATTTCCTTGATGACGGCGTTTTAAAATTCTAGCGACTACCTGAGCTGTAGCTTTCATATTTTCAGATTTATCAACCCGAAGTACTAGTTTATCTAATTGATGATAATTCTCTGACTTATTGACTTCATCATCTCTGCCATTCCTTTTTATATCACTTTTACTTACAACTGCTCTGTTTTTGAATCGAATCAGAGCTGTAGAGGTTGGAATATAGACATCGGAATTATAATCACGAATCCCAAGATTTTCTAAGCTTTCTGAGCTTGCAATTCTTTTTTCTAAAACACCTAAAATAGTGAGCCATACATTCCCACATTTAATCTTTTTACCGATAGGATTTTCTTCAGGGAAAAATTTTGTTTGAACATTTTTACCAATAATACATACCGCTTTCCCTCCTTCCATATGTTTATTGTGAAAGAATTTTCCTTTGAAAAGTTTTAAATTATTAAGTTCGAAAAATGTATTCGTGACACCAATACATTTGGCTTTTTCTAACTTAGCAGATTGGATAATATTAGTTGACAAGACAATCTCCGGGCTAATTTTTTCTATAGAAGGGATTAATCGCTTTAAAGTCTCTGCATCTTGAATAGTCAGGCCTGGTGACCAGGGACGAAGATCTTTTTGTTTGGTTCCAACATTATCACTTGCAGCTTCTGTTTCTTCATCCGTTAGAATCTTGGCTTCGATGACTATGTTATTGGTTCCTATCAATTTCATTTGCTCAAGAATCGCCTGCTTTGCTCCGGTACCAATAGCCAGCATTGCTATCACAGCACCTACTCCAAAGATAATTCCTAGGGCTGTCAAAAAAGCACGAAGCTTATTGGATAGAACACCTTCTATCGCTAATAAAAAATTAAATATGATTCGTTGCATTGTTTCCTTTAATGATAAGAAATGATAGATCGTATTAATTAAAAATGACAAATCCTCCACCGCCTTTAGATCCGCTGGAAATTTTTTCATCTTTCATCTGATTCTTTCTTTCCTCCATAGCAGCTTCTCTAGCTTTAAGATCTTCTGCTAATTTTTGCTTGATCTCTTCTTTGATCTTTTCATCAAGTGGAATGAATTTTAGGTCATCAGAATTCTCAGGTTCAATGAGTAAAACCTCATCATTTGCTTTTAGTCCATGTGCAATAATCACTTCATCACTATTCGTAGGCCCTGAGACAACTTCTTTCCGAACGGTTGTTCCATTATCATTTAAAAACACATACGAAAGGCTATCACTAAATAATCCTTCTAAAGGAATCGATAGTGCATCTTCATAAGTATTGACTAATATTTCATTTCCTGTTGTCATCGCTGGACGAAGAATAGAATCCATTTCATTGACCTGAACAACTACTTCGAATACCTTCGAATCATAATTCCTAAGTTGTTCTCCAATATTAGCGATTTGAATAACCTGTCCGGTATACTCTTTGTCCGGAAAAGCATCTACTTTTATTTTTACTTCCTGTCCTTTTTTCACTTTACTCACATCTACTTCGTTGACATAAGATTTAGAAATCATATCTGTCAAATCCGGTAATTCTGCAACGATCGGATTCCACGAGCTGATCTGAGAACCAGGACCAACTTTTCCATTCCAACTTCTTGCATAGATCAGCATTCCATCTTTTGGAGCTTTTATAGAAAACTCTCCAGCTAGTTTTTTCAGTCGATCCATCCGTACTTGTACTTGTCTTAAAGAGGCATCGATTTCAGAAATTTTCGCATCGGATTTTTCTTTTGTCAATTCCATTTTTGAAACCAACTGATTATAATCACGCTCTGTTCTTTGTAAATCAATCTCCGCTTGCTGAATGACTGATTGAGCTTCGTATTTGTTTTGTTCTACTTGAAGTAGTTTTTCCTGTTTTGCGAATTTCAAATTAATCAATTGGTCTCGGATACCTCGCATTTCAATCGCAGTATCAATTTCCGCTTGAGCCAACTGAGTCATCGTCTTTTCGACCTCCGTCATCGCATCTTTCATCTTGGTTTCTAATTCGGTCTTGTCTAAAGAAGCCACATAATCCCCTTCTTTTACCAAGGTTCCTTCCGGAATCAGATCTGTAATATTAGTTTGATAAATTTGAGCAGCACGCATTCCTTGAGGACCTTTGATCTCCTCAGACCTTTTGGCTTTCAATTCTCCAGTGGCTGTTACATGAACTAAAAACGCTCCTTGATTGACTTTTGTCAGGAGGTTTTGTTGTTGTGGATTTTCATCTTGTTGGCTGAAATAAAAATAACCAGCTCCGGCAAGAAGAATGAGTACGATAGGTAAAATTACTTTAATGGAGGACATATGTTTTTCACTTTAGTTTTCAGGCTATGAAATTATAAACTTGGTTCTAAACACCAGTATTATAGTAAGCTATTAACGCTTCATTAACAAACATAACGAATGCTTTGGGATTGGTTACATTTTTTCATTCAATTTAACATGTGTCTAATATAAGAAGGTGTTCAATATCGACCATTTTTCGATGAAGTATTCCTTTCTTTTAATCCTCCATAATATGAGGCTAAAGATTCGTTTTTTGATTCCTAAGTTAAAAAAAGAAAGGAATTAATCTTCCCTACTTTTATAGCAAGGATATTTATTATCCTTTAGAAGTGACGAATTGAAAAAACAACGTCATTATAGTGTAAGAATTTTTTTAATAAAAATAATAAACTAAATTAAGCAAATGGCGAACGGCAATCTTATCAACATGATCCTAAAGACGATCACTGATGTACAAACAAAAAATAAAGCAAATCCAAACGAAGAAACAGCAGATCCAAATGTATTTGATTTGATCAAAAGCAAACTTGGAAGATTAGATGAAAAGAATCGGGAAAAAAGAGTTTCTAGAGGAAAGACTCCTACTACTATTTTAGATCGAATCAGAAAGGAGATTACTGGTGCTCGTAATGAGAATAGAAAAGATCCGAATGTAAAGACTGCTCCAAGTTCTGTATTTGATAGTATTCTTAGCAAGATTGATAATCGTCCAAAACAGCAAGCGAGTACAGGTTTAAGAAAGATCGTTCAAGATTATAATTTAGATGTAAGCCGTTTACCAAAAGAATTAGTTTCTCAGGTTCAAGCTAAATATCAAAGTGATCGTCAAGTTTTTGATAAGCAATATGCTCAAGCACTTCACGATTTGATAAAAAAACACTAGGCCTTTCTCACAAGTCCTATTTATAATACATACAGAAAAAGGCTTCTAGTTTATACTAGAGGCCTTTTTTATGTTTGATAAGTTTTATTTTAAAATTAGAACTTAACAGCAATCAATTTCGGACAAGCTCTAAGCTTGCGCTTTAGGTGTATTAAAATTCATATTTGGAAACGGAGGAACCTCAGGTTCGTCGATAGATCCAAACTGAGCTTCGAATTTTTTCACATTTTCCGCTAGCGCTTTCATCAAGCGTTTTGCATGCATAGGTGTCAATATAATTCTTGATTTTACTTTCGCTTTTGGTACGTTAGGCATTAAACGTACAAAATCCACTACAAACTCAGAATGTGAATGCGAGATGATTGCAAGATTTGAATAGATCCCCTCAGCTACCTCCTCTGGTAACTCAATATTCATTTGTTTTTGATTTTTTTTATCTTCTGCCATTTTTTTTTATTTGATGGAACTAATTAAATTTATTGGTGATTAATATACTATTGTGTTCTTAAGAACATCCATTATACGCTGCAAATATACAAACGATAAAAGAAGAATTAAGTTCTATCGAAAATTATCCAAAAACAAAAAATCGAACCAATGAAAGAATATTTTGAGACAAACAAGGCATTATGGGATCAAAAAGTAGATATCCATAAGGATTCAGAGATGTACGATTTACAAAGATTTCTAAAAGGAAAGAACATGCTCAATAGCATTGAACTCGAAGGACTTGGTGAAGTAAAGGGTAAATCTATTTTGCATCTTCAATGTCATTTTGGACAAGATAGCCTTTGTTGGGCTCGGATGGGAGCAAAGGTTACTGGCGTTGATATGTCTCCTAAATCACTAGCTCTTGCAAAAGATCTTAATGAGCAATTGGGATTGGACGTTACTTTTGTAGAATCAAATGTTTTAGAATTAAAAGATCACCTTGAAGGGCAATTCGATATTGTATTCACTTCCTATGGTACATATACCTGGTTACCGGATTTAAGTCAATGGGCCTCAGTGATCAATCACTTTCTCAAACCAGGAGGTATATTTTATATTGCTGATTTCCATCCTGTTATTTATATGTATGATCATCCGAAGCATCAATTGGCTTTTAATTATTTTAATAGTGGAAAACCTTATGAAGAAATCAATGAAGGAACTTATACCGATTTTAAGGCACCGATTAAGCACAAAGAATATTTCTGGTGCCATGGTCTTTCAGAAGTAATGGAACCATTATTAAGCCAAGGGCTTAGCTTATTAGAATTTAAAGAGTTTCCATACTCACCTTATAATTGTTTTGAAGACATGGAAGAAGTTGAAAAAGGAAAATTCGTTTATAATCCTAAGTTGAGTATTCCTCATGTCTTTTCATTGAAAATGAAGAAAGAACTATAAAGAACTCCGTAACCAAATCTGATAAGAACCTGACATAAAAGGGAATAGGTTTTAATAGAATATAGTTTCTATTCAATATTCGTTATTTTTCATTTATAAATTAACCAACTTAATTTACCTCAAATGAAAAACCACCTGTTCCTATTTGTCTTTTGTTTTTTTTGCTTCAATCTTTCAACCTCTAATGCTCAGGTTGTCATCAATGAGTTTTCCGCTGCAAACATCGATCAATTTTTCGATAATTATGGTTCGGATGAAGACTGGATTGAATTGTACAATACAGGAACTTCTTCTGTCGACTTATCGGGATATTACTTAAGTGACAAATTAGACAACCCTACGAAATTTCAAATTCCTGCAGGTGTAAGCATTGGAGCTGGTGGGCATTTACTTGTTTGGGCTTCTGGCCGAGATGAGAATTCAGGAAGCTTGCATACCAATTTTAAAATAACACAAACCAAAAATAGTGAGGCAATTGTATTGGCTGGACCAAGCGGTACTATCATTGACTTTCATGATATTGAAGAAGCAAATCAATTGAGTCATAGCTGGGCAAGAATCACAGATGGATCTCCAGAATGGGGAGTTGCACTAAATCCTAGTCCTGAAAATACGAACACAAATGTCAGTTTACCTTATGCTCCAAAACCTTCTATCTCTCCTGCAGCAGGATTTTATACTGGAAGCGTTTCGGTAGAAATTGAGAGCAATGGTTCTGATCTCAGTATTTATTATACCACAGATGGCTCTATCCCCGATGCTGGTTCTACCTTATATAATGGTGCATTTAATCTAAGTAGTACAGCTGTCGTTAAAGCTATTTCCATTTCTTCAGATCCTAATGTACCTCCTAGTTTTGTAGACTTTCATTCTATCTTTATAAATGACACACATACCATCCCTGTTGCTTCAATTACCGGAGACAATGTACAAGATCTTTTAGACGGAAGCTTTATTGATCCAATTGGTACTTTCGAACTTTTTGATGAAAGCGGTGATCGAGTTGCTGATGCTTCAGGTGATTTCAACAAACATGGAAATGACTCTTGGGCCTATGCTCAAAGAGGAATTGACTTTATCACCAGAGATCAACTTGGAGATGATCATGCTATAAAACATGCCATGTTTAATCCTGAAATTACTGATCGTGATGAATTCCAAAGGATCATTTTAAAAGCTGCAGCTAATGATAATTATCCATTTGAATTTGGGGGAGCTCATATTCGAGATGCTTATGTACACACCCTTTCGCAATTAGCTAATTTAGAACTCGATGAACGAACTAGTGAATCTTGTATTCTTTATGTTAATGGCAAATATTGGGGAGTTTATGAATTAAGAGAAAAAGTTGACGATCATGATTTTACAAAATACTATTATGATCAAGGACGTCAATGGATTGATTTTATAAAAACATGGGGAGGAACTTGGGAAGAATATGGTAGCTGGGATGATTGGTATGAGCTCAGAAATTTCATTGAAAATAATGATATGACTGATGCTGCTAATTATGCTTATGTTGAAGAACGTTTAGAAGTAATGAGTCTGATTGATTATATGGTTTTGCACTCTCATAATGTTTCGAGTGATTGGCTCAATTGGAATACAGGATGGTGGAGAGGAAGAAACCCTGATGGTGGTGCTCAAAAATGGAGATACATCTTATGGGATGAAGATGCGACCTTTGGTCATTACATTAACTATTCAGATATTCCAGATCAAAGTCCAGAAGCTGACCCTTGCAATCCTGAAACTATTGGTGGTAATGTAGATTTTGAAGGCCATGTTGCCATCTTTACAGAACTCTCTCAGAATCCAGAATTCTTTGCGCTTTACATCAGCCGATATGCTGATCTAAATAATACTTATTTCACTTGTGAATATATGGTTGGTTTGTTAGATGAAATGACAGGCCGAATACAACCAGAGATGCAAAGGCACATTGACCTTTGGGGAGGCTCCATGAGTGAATGGGAAGATAACGTTGAAACTTTAAGAGATTTTATATTGACCAGATGTACCGTGATTTCTGGTGGCATCGTTGATTGTTATGAAGACGAAGGAATAACGGGTCCTTTTACAATTACCATAGATGTAGAGCCAGTAGGTTCTGGTAATGTTCAGGCGAATACCATTTCTGGAATTAATTATCCATGGATTGCAGAATATTTTGGAGGTATCCCTTTTGATCTAACGGCACTCCCAGAATCTGGGTTTGTGTTTTCCTATTGGCAAGTTGCTAATCATACTTTTGGTCCTGATCAGTTTCAGGATGCGATCAATATGAGTCTCGATACGGATGATGAAATCACTGCTTTCTTCCAACCTGCGATACCTTGCGGAAGTCCGTTTAATTTTGAAACAGATAGTACCATGACCAGTTTGAATATTCTTTGGAATGGACCAGTTAATAATATCAGTTTTGAAGTTCAGTATCGTAAATCTGGTGACCCCGATTGGATTATATTCTCAACAGTTGAAACAGACATTATCGTCGATGATCTTGAAGTTTGTAGTGATTATGATTTTCAAATCAGGACTATTTGTGATACTGATGTAAGTTCATTTCAATCGCTTGCCCTTCAAACTGCCTGTAGTGTCGCTGCTAATGAACCTAATTTAGCCGTTGGCTCTATAGCTGTATTTCCAAATCCTTTTAAAGATCGGCTAAATATTGAGGTTGATCTCCTAAAATCTCAAGACCTTACTATTAATGTATTGACGATAACTGGGCAAACCATACAAAGTCATGATTTTAAAAATAGACCAGCTGGAGTCCAGATTTTTGAAATAAATGTGCTCGAATCAATTCCTGATGGTATGTACCTTGTGGCCATTCAGACCGATGAGGGTACTATTTATAAGAAATTGGTAAAAGCTTAGATTAAGATCTTGTTGAAAGGAACGAATTTAATCGGTTCATTAGCTCCAAAATCGCTTTAAATGTTTTTACAAAGCGACAGCAATAGTTAATATATTTCCGATTTCGCTCTGCGATGGAGCTTAATTTTATATCACTGAGGGCTCAATAGCTGTCAAAATCTTGCTCTTATCTAAACCTTAATCGGGGTTCAAATTTTCATCAAAAAGCATAAAAAGATCAATTTTATGTATCGCTTTTGATTTAAAATATTATTTATAAAATTAAATTTGATATATTTTTTTTGAAAAAGTGACTCGTTTTCGGTTTAGTTAAATGTTAAATTTTTGGTTTTATCATCAAAAATCAACGTTTTATCATCAAAAACGTTAACGAAACGTTAAAAAACTGGACTTCAACTTGAATAAACCCTTAGCTTTGTACTCGGAAATGATAAATAACTAATTTTGCGCGGCTTTTGAAACACTTTACACTTTTTAGTATATAAGATAACGAATACAGTTTTTACAATTATAATCCACCAACACAATTTTTACGTTTTAAGATTTTAAAGCAACCAAAACCTACGTGTGTCCATGAACAATTTTCGAACTATGCTGCTATCAGTAGCAGCACTATTGACATTGTCTCAATGTCATATACCGTCAAGTCATAATTCTATGACTTATCCTCCGAAAGAAGCTTCAAAGGCCTTACCTGTAGCAAAAGTCAGTTTTGACTTTAATGGGAATGGCAAAAATGGATCATCCAAAGAATTAGATGATGTATACACAAAGACTTCCTTAGCTAAATTTGACTTCCCAGAATTTAATAATGAATTAGTAAAGGGATTAAAAAAACAGTTGAAAGTATTAAAATACCGTAAAAAAGAACAGATCAGATCTTTTGGAAAGGTCGATATCAATACCGAAAAATTAGAATTAACCATTAAGGAGTTATTAAAAATCAAAGATGTTGAAAATCCTGACGTTTCAAAATCACTTAGTGCTTACCAATTAAAAGGTGAAGACGGAAGAGGTAATGTATTTTTTACGGGTTATTTTACACCTGTACTCAAAGTAAGTAGAGTTAAAACTGCTCGATACAAATACCCACTTTACGCCAAACCTAAGAAAGTAAACGGTACCTACCCTACTCGAGCTCAGATTGATGGAGAACAGGTTTTAGCCGGCAAGGGATTAGAACTAGCTTATACTGAAAACCTAGCTGATATATATTTCATGCAGGTTCAAGGAAGTGGTATTGTTCAGTATCCTGATGGTTCTAGAGAAATGTTTGCCTACGCAGGTAGCAACAAACATCCATACAAAAGTATCGGAAGGTACATGATCAAAAAAGGATACACTACTCCAGCAAAGGTATCGCTGACTTGGATTACTCGATATTTAAAAAACAATCCAGATCAATTGGAAGAAATTCTATTTGCCAATAAGTCTTATATATTTTTTGAAAGATCAAAATATCAAAAGACACCAAAAGGAGCAGGATTAGTACCATTGACGACAGACTTTTCTATCGCTGTAGATACAAAATACATTCCTTTAGGAAGTTGTCTTTTATCTGCAGTACCAATTATTAATAAGCAAAATCAAGTCACTCATCACGAATACAGATTGTTGATTGCACAGGATAAAGGTGGCGCGATCAAAGGTCCTGGTCATGTTGACTTATATACTGGTGTAGGTATTCAAGGGCAGAGAAAGGCCAGTGCATTACACCATTATGGAAAAATGTGGTTATTACTTCCACGAACAAGTAACGAAACTTTAGCGAGTTTATAATTTTAATAAGCTTTTTACACCAAACCCTTTGATTTGTGACAGCGAATCAAGGGGTTTTCTTTTTGAAAAAAATTGAATCATAAACTTTAACAAAATTAAACATTGACTATAGGATTAAAATATTTTATATTTGTAGTTCCATGTTATACTTAGCTCAAATACTATTAGAAAAATAGAGAACAAAACTTACCGAGAGAACGTATTCACTATTACATTAAAAATTTAGGAGTTTGTTTGGTCTTCGATCAACCTTCGTGTCTCAACAAACTTTGAATTGAATTTTCAAATTGAATGAAAACAATTGGACAATTTTATGTTGTCTGCTCATTCCTTTTTGAACGTATTAAAAGAGATTCATTATTCTAAATTAAAAGTGATCCTATGAAGCACATCAACAAACCGTTTGAGGTAAACCTCAATGTACTTGAGCAAAAGAGCAGGGATAAAAAAGCAATTACTGAAGAAATTAATATTGCGATATTAATTTTACTAGGTTGCGCAGGTCTCTACTTTTATTCCAGTATTACTTCTCAAAAAGAACCTCATATTCATTTTTCAAATATTACTGCCAATGCAGTACTGGTCAATGATGACCATTCATCCGGTACCTCCGAGAGCAGTAATGAAGTGCTTGTAAAAGAGCAGTTGTTGATTAAAGGTCATATGGAAGCTGGGGAACAAGTTTATATTACATTAGAAAACTTTGACGCTAAGGCTCAATACAGAATAGAGTTTGGAGATGGAAAGACACAAGCGATGACCGAAAAAACAATTAGATATACTTATGAAAAGTCTGGAAATTATAAAGTCAAACTGATCATCAATTCTAATAATCAACCTGTACAAAAAATAAGTCATCGTATAACGATTGAAGAGCCAATTGGAGTAACCTCAGGAGCTTTTATTGAAAAATAAATAAAGTCATACAATCAAATAAAAAAGAGCTGGTTAATTATTTAATCGGCTTTTTTCGTGTTGATGCATGCTCATTTTAAAATAACACGATTATGCTATGGTCTGACTCCAAAAGACAATTCGCTACACAAAATTCACAATTGATCAGCTAGAATTTGAGCATAAAAATGAATACTAACTTAAGTAAAATAAAGTATTCAAAATCCTGTTTTATAATTATTCTAAAAAATTATAGCTATATTAGATTTAACATAAAATGCCATTTAATGAAACGACTTAAGCAAATATTGGAAAAATCTGCATTTGGTGTTTGCAGTTATTTAGGAGAAAAGATGGGAATTGCAACAGCTCGGGTAAGGGTATATTTTATTTACCTTTCCTTTGCAGCTTTAGGTTCTCCGATTATCTTTTATTTATTCATTGCATTTTGGCTCAATGTAAAAGCTTACATCAAGCAAAAACGCAGAACTCTTTCAGAATAATTTCTATTGTTCAAAAGCAAATTGTATAATATTTGCTCCCATTTTTAAAGCCTTTTGTCTAAGCTCTTCTGGGTCTTTATGCACATCAGGATCTTCCCAACCATCGCCAAGATCACTTTCATAGGAATAGAATACGACTAATCGCCCCTCCCAGAGGATTCCAAATCCCTGAGCAGCTTTATCATCGTGTTTATGAATTTTAGGCAAACCGTTTTTAAATTGAAATCTTTGATTATAGATTTCATGTTGCCAAGGCAATTCGATTAAAGTTTGTTCTGGGAAAACTTTCTTCAAAGCTACCCTTACATAATTATCCATTCCATAATTATCATCAATATGCAAGAATCCACCACCGATCAAATAATTTCTTAGGTTTTCAGCATCTGCATCTGAGAAGATTACATTTCCATGCCCTGTTAAATGAACGAACGGATAATTAAATAATTCTGCACTACCGACTTCTACCGTTGCATAATTCGGATCAAGGTTGGTTCCTAATTCTCTATTACAAAATTTAGACAGATTAGGCAATGCCGTAGGATTTGCATACCAGTCTCCTCCCCCACTGTATTTCATCAGAGCGAGTTTTAATCCTTCTGTATTATTTGCATTATCGAATGAGGAAAGCAGTATGGCCAGAAAGAAGAAAAATATTGTCTTTTTAAACATTGAATCGATTTTATATCTTAAACGGAAATCTAGTTTATTTATTTGCAATAAAGATAATGCAAGTTTTGTATTTAAGTACGAGCAATGGAGTTATAAGTTTGTACTTGGGCAAAAAATATTATTTACTTTTTAGAATATTATTATATACTATGAAAGAATGGCATTCGGTATAAGGTATTAATTCAACATTCCTTTATCATTAAATTCCAGAATTTCCAATAGCCAGCTTCGAGCAGTTAACAACTCCGTATTAATAATTTTTTCTTTTAAAACGGAAGGATTTTTTAGTTTTCCTTTTATGATTTGATTGAGTAGAGAGATAAAATTTAGATACGACTTTCGTACATTATTTGAAATAACTTTATTTCTATGAAGGTAAACTTTAAAGGATGCTAGTAAACTATAAAGCGCTTCGTCTTCCTTTTTTTCATAATAAATTTTAAGCAAAATGACTTTTGAACTAAGTGCATAAAAAACATCTGAGAATTCTACTCTTTGTAATAAATCTTGAGCTTTTCCTAGTTCTTTTTTATAATAGTATAAATCTGCCAGATTATAATTTAAAGCATTCTCTCTAATCTCTTCATCTAGATCATCTTTATATTTTTTAATAAAACCTTCAATCCAATCAAATTGTTTTAGTCGCAATCCAAGTTTGATAACGTTTTTAAAAGTCCAAGGAGATAGTAAATCATTCTCATACAAAGATCTATTTTCAATCCCTTTTTTAAATAAAACAAATGCCTCTTCCACATAATGCTCATCTTTTTTCCGAACCTTTCGAATACAAAAATTTAATGCCATCAAGTACATTTCTTTTAACTCAAATTGAGAAAACTTATTGGTATGTTCATTTAATAAGACTTTCAATTTTTCAAAATACGGGTCTCCATTCTCCTTTGTTAGGGTTAGATAAATATGATAATAAATAGCAATAGCAGGACTTGATTCAATCTCGAAATGCTCTAAATAAAGCGTAATCTCTTTTAACATGTTTTGCTGATAACTTACTGATAAAGTCTTTTCCCTATCAAGCATTTCGCAAGCATACTTTAGTTTTTGAGTCAAATAAAACAAATCAAGATTGTCAGCAGCAGCTTGGATATTCGCATCGTACCTTCTGATTTTTTGCATCCCAAAATGTTTATCAGAAACCTGAGCTAAAAGAAAATTTTGGTAGTAATGCTCTATATCGCAAATAGGATTTGCGTCTAGTTTTTTCTTTGCTTTTTGATAATAGTTTTGATAATGCTTATTCAGTTGACGATCTAAGCAAGAAGAAAGTATATGATAGTCTGGTAGGATTCCTGTGGATTTATATTTAGTAATGCCGATGTATTCTTCTGCAAGTTTCAGCAAAAAACTCATCAGGTAATTCAGATGCTTTTCATCATATTTTTTATTCTTGAATAAATTAGCATAAATATATTCCCTATGAATCTTTTTTAAAGGGAAAACAGGAGCTATTTTTTTCAGGTAATCATAAAACAAAATCAGCTCTTTGTTTTTATTGAAAAATGGTGAGCCTACAAAATCTTTGAACTCTCTTAATTCTGAAGTACTAAAGGTTTTTAGTAATTCTATCAGTTTACTTTTATGCATCGTAAATTTTATGTCATCAATTAACGAAAAAGATAGATATCTTTCTAAAGACAGGCTTACATTTTTCCTTTTTTTTCTGATAAATAGCAGACCAAGATTGATTTAACACCAACACACAACACTGATTTACAATACTTTACAAAATAAAACTGTTTTTAAACGCAATAAAACAAAGAAAAAATATTGAGAACTTATCAAAATCGTTGTTGGGTTCTAGTAAAATGAAAGCTAAATTTATACTCGAGCATAATCAAAGGTGGCTTTCTAGCTACGAACAATAAATGAACATGAAATGTAATTTTATAAAGATTCTATTGATCTTATCGATTCACCTAGCGGCCTTTTCGCTTACAGCTCAGGTAGTGTGGCCAGGAGATGTGAACAATAATGGAGTAGTTAATAATGTGGATTGGCTTTATTTATCACATGCTATTGAAGAAGTAGGCCCTCCCAGACCAATCCCTGAAATGGGGATCAACTGGGAAGGAAAAGCAGTTACTTCAATATGGGGAACCAACTTTCCAGGAACCATCATAGATTATGTCTATGCGGATTGTGATGGAGATGGGATAGTCAGCTTCGAAGATTTTCAAGCGATAGATTTTAATTTTGGATTAGAACATGGAGACGTTACTGATGATTTTGCAATTGCAGGGGAGGAAGGAGTAGATCCTCAATTGTTTTTAGGCAATGAACCTATTTTTTCTTTTCCTCAAGGAGGTGTCTTATTTCTAGAAGTACATTTAGGAACCGAAGATCTTCCAGTTCAAGACTTTTCTGGGATTGCTTTTGATTTAGAATATGATCAAGATGTCATTTCAGAAATCTATTTTATACCTAGCTCAGATATAAGTAGCGGATGGGGGCAATACGAATTGCTTGACTTTCAGAGCAATTTTTTATTTGATCAAGGTAAAATTAGTTATGCTTTTTCCTCCTTGAATAATGACCTAATTGAAAACGCGCATGGTGCCCTTGGTCAGTTATTTATAGTAATAGAAGACGATGTAGTCGATTATCAAGATCAAGAAATTGAAACTACAGTCATGTTAGAAAATGTAATCTTATTCGGAGAGGATTTTGAAGTTGGTGCAATCGTTAACGATTCGGTTGATATTACTATTGTTGCTGATCCTTTAAGTTCAGACGACTTTTTAAATTCGGATGCAGTCAACATCTTTCCAAACCCTACTCATGATTTTATTTATTTAGAATCTAGTTTTGAGATTAACCAAATAGAAATATATAATAGCATCGGTGGCAAAATCGAATTATTAAATGGCATTAATTCTTCTTCACAAAAAGTTGATTTATCTAATTATGCTCCAGGTATTTATTTCTTTAAATTTTCCACAGACGAAGGCATTCTGACTAAGAAAGTTGTAGTACTTTAAGTCCAAAAAAATAAAAATTATTTAGAGAGAGTTTGTTCAAGATATTGGACAAGCTCTTTTTAAATTTTATAAGCTAAATTTGAATATTAAGTGCTCCAATAATAACTCAGGGATTAAGTGTTATCAGACTCGCCTATTGCAGATTACCTAGTACCCTTTCTTCCTTTTTTAATCAAGCTCCTAATCTCTAGTTAACGATAGATCACGAAGCAACTGGGTTTTATTTAAATACTTATTTCAAATTTACAACTCCTTATAACATTTAGTCCTGCATGCTATTTTTACTCTTCTATTAAACTTTCGGCTGATCCTTAAATCATTTGTTTATTAGCTGTCATATTCTAATCTTCTCTTAAAAAAACATAGTCATTATTCTTGATAAAGGGGCTTATTTGTACCGGCACAAACTACACCTAAACAACTGATTATCAGTTATAAATAATTGCAAACTTATCAAATAATAAACAAAATAATCATGATAAGCTTTGATAGGTGTTGATAAGCTTTAATTATTGTTTTTTCAGTAGTTATCTATTTGCTATAGGTTTGTAATCGATAAGGATATTGAGTCCGCTTTTGATAATTAAAAATATTTATTACTTATGAAAGAAAGATTATTTAAACTCGTAGCCATTTGTTGTTTCCTATTTATAGGACTTACAAACGCTACTGCGCAAATTGATTGTGAATGCGATTTTGAATTTGATCCAGTATGTATAGTGACTGTAGAAGGAGACACTATTCCATTTCCAAATGCTTGTTTTGCAGAATGCGAAGGATATGGAGAAGATGCGATTGTTGACTGTCCAGAATATGATGGAGAATGGCCAGGTGACGACTGTGACTGTGAGCTTGAAGGCGAAACAGTTTGCGTTCTTACTGCAGAAGATTTGATCTGTGTTTTCCCTAACATGTGCTTTGCAGAATGCGCTGGTTATGGTGAAGGTGATGTAGTAGAATGTGAAGAGAACGGAAGTGAATGGCCAGAAGATGAATGTGACTGTGATTGGGAGGAGTTCGATCCAGTATGTGTAGTTACTCCTGAAGGAGATGTTATTCCTTTCCCTAGTGCATGCTTTGCAGAATGTGCTGGATTTGGTGAAGATACTATTGTAGAATGTGAAGAGAACGGAGGTGAATGGCCAGAAGATGAATGCGACTGTGATTGGGGTGAATTTGACCCAGTTTGTATCGTTACAACAGAAGGTGATACTATTCCATTTCCAAGTGCATGTATAGCAGCTTGTGAAGGATTTGGTGAAGATGCAATTGTTGACTGTCCAGAATATGATGGAGAATGGCCAGGTGATGATTGTGATTGTGAGTTTGGAGGCGAAGAAGTTT
Source organism: uncultured Saprospiraceae bacterium (assembly GCA_937921595.1). Lineage (GTDB taxonomy): Bacteria > Bacteroidota > Bacteroidia > Chitinophagales > Saprospiraceae > JAHDHW01. The sequence goes on along the minus strand of CAKZTD010000213.1, from coordinate 8,012 downwards.
GCGTTCTTACTGCAGAAGATTTGATCTGTGTTTTCCCTAATATGTGTTTCGCAGAATGTGCAGGTTATGGAGCAGACGATGTCGTAGAATGTGAAGAAACTGGAGGTGAATGGCCAGAAGGTGATTGCGATTGTGATTTTGAATTTGATCCAATTTGTATCGTTACTCCAGAAGGAGATACGCTTTCTTTCCCTAATGCATGTTTAGCTGAATGTTTAGGATTCGGAGAAGATACAATTGTTGACTGTCCAGAATATGATGGAGAATGGCCAGGTGATGATTGTGACTGTGAGCTTGACGGCGAAGAGGTTTGCGTTCTTACTGCAGAAGATTTGATCTGTGTTTTCCCTAACATGTGCTTTGCAGAATGCGCTGGTTATGGAGCAGATGATGTAGTAGAATGTGAAGAGAACGGAGGTGAATGGCCAGGTGATGATTGTGACTGTGACTTCGAAGGAGAAGAGGTATGTATCACAATTGAAGATGAATTTGTAATCACATTCCCTAATGCATGTTGGGCAGAGTGTGCTGGTTTCAGCATAGAGGACACTGATGATTGTGAAGGATTTACAGGAGACAATGGACCTATTGAACTTGCACAATACTTAACGATTGACTCTGAAAGCAATCAAAGTGGATTTTCAGGAGAAGAAGTAGCTAACTTAATTGATCAAGCTATCAAAGCTCAAACAACATCTATCGAAAGTGCGAGTATTTATCCAAATCCAATCAGTGGTAATAACTTAACAATCGAGCTGGATATGTTAGAAGAATCAGTAGCAAATATCACTATTATTTCTATAACTGGACAGACCGTTCAGCAGCTTAAAGTTAATGTTGTAGAAGGTACACAACAGGTTGAAGTTAATGTTAATGAGTTAACAAATGGTGTTTATTTAGCGAAGATTGAAACAGCTAGTAATACACATTCAATCAAATTTATCAAGCAATAATTTTCTGTCGCATAAAATTATAGCTTTCATTATTTACCGCCTCGAGCTAAGCTTGAGGCGGTTTTTTTAAAATAAATCTATTTAGGTTTTTATTCTAATTAGTTATTCTGCATTGAGAGTGCCCTAAAACCTAATGTCGCTTTTTTTGCTTGAAGCAAATTAAACCCTGACTGGTATAAAATTAACGAATTCCTTCGTTCGCTTACGATGAAGTCACTCTATCTTCTTTCTTTTCGATTTTTATTTTTGGATTTACCTTTTTTAATGCTACGATAAAACCCTCGATGTCTTCTGGTGAAACATCTAGTTTCTTTTTCCCATTGTAAATAATCTTTACTCGTTCCATTCGTTTCCGAGATCCGAGTCTTCTAAAATCACTGATTTTAATGAGACTAATTTTAGAAATATCGATACTTTGAACAAAAGGCCCAACTTTGGATTTCAACACAGAACCATCAATAGTGCAATTAGAAACCAACATTCCCCACAAAATTAAACCACTTAAAACAGCTAGTGTAATTAAAAAATACATCGGCATTTTATACCCCATATTCAAGATCATGAGTTGAGACACAATGATTAATCCGACAAATGAAAATGCGATGATTTTGTTACTTTGTTGTTTGAAGACTTGTGGCATGTTTGAATTATATAAGAATCTGATTTGAAAAAGTACAAAGATAAACAAGTTCGCCAAACTCTTTTAAATTGTTAATCGCCGAAGCAATAACAAAGTCTACAAAGAGTTTGGCGAATAATTATTTATTTAAAAATAAAACGTTGACTACTTACCAAGTATGTTTTATAATTTTTTCAACAACAAAAGTATCTTCAACTCTAATTTTTAAAGTATAAATACCATCACTGTATTGACTTAAATCTAATGACATCAATTGACCAGAAATAATTGATTCTTTAGATGCTTGTATCAATCGCCCAGTAAAATCATAAAGCTCAAGATCACCAGTAAGTGGAGATGAAGTATTTAATTTTATTTGGATAATTCCGGACGTTGGATTTGGAAATATCTCAATCGCATTATTTAGCTCAACTTGAGAAATGGCCACAATATTATCGATTATAATATCCTCGATTAATACCAAACAACCATCCGCATCTGTAATCTCTACCTGATATGTCCCCGCTGATAAACCAGAAGGATCCTCTTCGCTCGACACTGTATTTCCATCCATGTCCATCCAATTATAAGAAAAAGGTAAAACACCATTTCCAGGAGTAATATCCACAAACCCATTCATCATCTCGTCTATTTCATCACCAATAGAATCTATACTTACAGAAACCATTGGCGTTTCATCAATACCAAAACTAAATGAACTAATGCATCCTTCCGCATCGGTAATCGTTAAAGAATAATCTCCTGCACAAAGATTATCGGTATTACCACCAATAGAATAAGGTCCTGTTCCACCGGAAAGCTCTAGCTCAATCATTCCATCACAAAGACCAAAACAAGTCGGATTTGAAACTTCAGTCACAGTCACTTCTAATGCAGTTGGCTGTGTTATTTCTACCTCTACTACATTCATACAACCAAGCGCATCCGCAATGGTTACTGTATAAATACCTGCGCAAAGATCAGTTTGGTCTTCCTGAGCTGGAAGTCCATCGGACCAGGAATAAGTATATGGAACCATTCCACCTTCCATAGTAAGATCGATTGCGCCATCACATGCTTCAAAACATGCTAAATTTTGAGAACTTATTGTTGCCTGAGGAAAGTCAGGATCAAGAATTTCATAACTTTCTTCAACTACACAACCATTGGTATCGGTGATAATAACCATATAAATTCCTGGACAAACATTCGTCAAATCTTCATCCGTTGTCAATAAGTCTCCATTGTTATCAAACCACCCAAAACTAAGCGGCGCAGCTCCATTAGTTACACTAAGATCGATACTGCTCTCACAAGGAAAAACACAAGGGACAAGCGTCGGTTGGAAATCCGTTAAAATTTCCAGTGGTTCTGAAACCTGAGTCATACTTGTTATTGTGCAACCATTATTATCCGTTATGGTCACTTCATAATCCCCAGGACAAAGGTTTGTAAGATTTTGAGAAGATTCTCCATTGCTCCAAATATAAGTATAAGCACCTGCTCCTCCTTCAACAATCAAATCGATTGTTCCATCACATTGTTGGAAACAAGAAGCATCAGCAACAGTCGTATTTTCTGTCATAAGAATTGGTTCGCTGACAATGTATGCTCCCATTTGTGTACTGCCTTCACTATCGGTGACGATGACTTCATAAGCACCTGAACAAAGGTCTGCAATATCTTTTGTGGTTGCAGAAAAACCATCCGGTCCAGACCAAAGAAAAGTGTATTCTGGCTCCCCGCCACTGATGGTTAAATCTATACTTCCAGAACATTCTCCAAGGCAAGCGACATCCGCTAAAAATGGAATTGGGGTCAGTTCATTCGCAGAAATATTTAATCGAACAGTAGGTACTAATCCTGTAAAAGCATTAGTAGAAAAAGTTTGATCTGATGGATTTCCAATAGCAATTAAAGAAGCATAACGTGGATTCCCGTTTAATCCTGATAAAGCTGTCATTGCATTATAATTACTTTCTCCAACGACTATTTCTAAATCTTCACCTATAGATGAAGTAGTATATTCAACCATTAAAAGATAGTCTCCATCTGATTCCAAATTAACTCCAGACTGATTCGTTATAATATCTTGTAACTCTAAGGTGATCACATCGCTTTCTGATTCAGTTCCATTTATTACATAAATACTAAAACCAACTAGCTCTCTTTCATCAACATTTGCATCTCCATCTCCATTAAAATCACCCAACCAACGGTGAAGGCCAATGAAAATAATTTGATCTATTAAATCACTGGCATTCCCAATACCAAAAGAAACTGAAGAAGCATCCCAATTTTCACCATCAACAATCCGATAATAATTACCATAAGCCCAACTGTGAGGTTCCGCTGGATCCCAATTTGCATCAGCTGGTCGAACCGCAAACGAGCCACCAAAATCTTTAGCAAAGACCGTATCTGAGGTGATCATGGAATAGCTCACACTATTATCAGACAAATCAGGTTCCGGTGTATTTCCTGTAACTTCATAAGTTGCAGTATAACTTTTAGGAAACAAACCATTAGGGGTAAAAGCATTTGGGAATGGTTGATTACCTATGGTTGACGCAGGTGCAATCGGACCATAAGGATTATCATCAGAAAACACTTGGGTATTGTTTGCATCATCACGGATGGTCACATTGACGTTGACATTGCTTTGTTCTGCAGCACCAAGATTAGAAACATCCGTTAAATGACTAAATGGTTCAACCTGACTAACAGGAGTTTGAGCATTAGGTGCGATTGCAAAAAAGTCAGTACTCAAAGCCAAATTATTAGCTTCAGATACTACTAATTGAACATCATCAATAATCCAATAATAGTAATTTCCTACAAATCGAAATTTAATTCTAAAAGTGGAAGAATTAAAATTTGCATTAGGAAGAAGAACCTCTTCCCATTCATTGAGGTGAGGACTGTTGACTTCAAAATCTTCATTGATCGTGATATCATTCCAGGTATCACCATCATCATTACTATAGGAAACAATATAGTCACTTTGAAAACGGCGAGTTGCTTGATGAAACCTTAAAGAAACACCTGAAATCCCACTTGAGATACTGGCTAAATCAATCGTGGGAGAAATTAATTCCCCGATATGAATCGCTGGACAATCACCTCCGCCAAGGTTATTTCCATCGCCATTATTATCATAAAAATCAGAGTCGAAGGCCATCGCTCCATTACTTGCAGTAGGTGCTTCACTGATTCCTCCTCCTGCAAAAAAGGCACCATCAGTAGCTGTTCCATCAGGGCTCCAACGCCACAGATCGAAACCAGGACAGTTGCTGTCTTCTGTCCCAACCCAACCATTAGTTCCTCCATTGAAGTCGCCTTCGCCGGAAACGTTTCCCCAAATAGTTTGGGCTGATGAGTTAATTGAAAATGATAAAATTAAAAATAAGGTAATTAAGGACAGAACTGTCCATTTAGTTTGTTGATACATAGCTTTACTTTTTGTTATTAAATTAAACCGTATAAAATTAATAAAAAATATCTAGCTAAAAGTATCTTTTTATAATATTTTTTTTCTAACCCATGAGGCGAATTCTCAATTTTACAAGATCAAACATCTTCATTTATTAAGTTAAAAACAGTACACGCGACTACCCCAGCCGTTTCAGTTCTAAGTCTACTTTTACCCAAGGAAATTCCAGTAAAACCATTAGCCTTGGCCAAGTCAATTTCGGCTTCATTAAAATCTCCTTCGGGGCCAATCAAGATCAATCCGCTGTTTCCTTTTCTGGAATTGGTTTTTAAATGTTTTAACTGATCATCATTACAATAAGCAATGAACTTTTGATCGACAGTATGTTCTTCTTTTATAAAATCATTGAACTTTATTAAACTACGTAATTTTGGAAGTCTTGCTTTTAAGGATTGCTTCATTGCAGAAAGCAAAATTTTTTCTAAACGATCTTCACGGATTCTTTTTCTTTCGCTACGAGCACAAAGCAAAGGGATGATTTCATCGACTCCAATTTCTGTAGCTTTTTCTAAAAACCACTCGAGACGGTCTATGTTTTTTGTTGGAGCAATTGCCATTTGAAGATATGGCCGTTTGTTTTCTACCTCTCGTTTTTCTAAGATTTTTACCAGACAGCTTTTCTTTCCGGTTTCAATTATTTCTCCTTTATAAAATGATCCTTTTCCATCGACTAGATCTAGCTGATCGCCTACTTTTTTTCGCAATACTTGTACACAATGACGGGCTTCGATTTCGTCGAGGCTGGTGAGGTTGTCTTGGATATTGGTGGTGTAGAATAGTTGCATTTTTTTTGTTTGTGATTCGGTGTTCGGTGTTTAGAGGAAGTTAGCGTTTTTCAATTACAGCTATATATTTATTTAGCATTCGGCCAAGGTGATCAACTTTATCTAACAAATAAAGATATCGTTTTTCATTTTTAAGTGAATTCGTTTCATATAAAATCTCTAAATGATCTTGTGTTTCTAGATTAGATGCAAATGCGAAGATAAGAAATCGAACATATTCTTTATTATATCTTCGTCTACCATATCCTTCTACAATGTTTGATCTTACAGATTTACTAGACCTTCGAATCTGAGATGCCGTTTCAAATCTCTCAAAAGAAGGGAGTTCACATAATGTCATTTTATGCACTTCAATACTTAATTCGCGAGATAGTTTCCAAATGTTTAAGTCTTTGTAACTCATAGTTTTTTTGATTAGAAAAAGTGTTCTAATAATAAAGACTCCAAACGGTCCCTAATTCCATACTTTTTAACAGCTTTTTTCTATTAAAATTTAATTTAACGGTGAAAACGAATTCTTATATTCAAAAACCCAATACTTAAAATGACCTATTTTCTTCTTTAATTTAAATCCATATTCTAAGCTATAATTTCGAATTACGAACACCAAACACCGAATACTGAATTCCGAATGGCCTATTCCCCCTCTCCTTTTGATTATTCCACCATTAAACCTTACTTTTGCAGTCGATTTGCAACAAGAAGGATATAGTTATTGTTAACAATAGCGTTGAATAGCTAAAAGAAGCTATAAAACACACATAATCCTGATTTAGAGCACTCTTAGAATAAATTTCACTTTTTAATTTTTAATTAATATTCTGCATGGGATATCTAGTAATGATAGGGCAGCTCATTTTGAGCTTATCAATATTGATCGTTTTACACGAAATGGGGCACTTTTTCCCTGCTCGTTGGTTTAATACACGTGTTGAGAAATTTTATTTGTTTTTTGATCCTGGTTTTTCTCTTTTTAAATTTAAAAAAGGAGATACAGAATACGGTATTGGCTGGCTACCACTAGGTGGTTATGTCAAAATCTCTGGGATGATTGACGAAAGTATGGACAAAGAGGCAATGGCTCAACCTCCTCAGCCTTGGGAATTTCGTTCTAAGCCAGCTTGGCAAAGACTGATTATCATGCTTGGTGGTGTTACCGTCAATTTTATTTTAGGCTTTTTGCTTTTTGCAATGGTTCTATTCACTTGGGGAAAAACCTATCTCGCTTCGGAGAATGCAGTCTATGGAATTCATGCAGATTCATTAGGTCGAGAATTGGGATTAGCTACTGGAGATCGTGTGCTTGCAGTTGGAGATCGACAATTAGATCGATTCACGGATCGTAATATAATGCGAGAGGTTGTGATCAATCAAGCCAGTACAATTAAGATTGATCGTAATGGGCAAAAGATAAGTTTACCTGTGACTCAAGAACATGTAAACATGTTGACCAAAAGAGAGAACAAGGATGAGGTTTTATACTTACCTCGTTTACCTTTCGTCATTAACTCTGTTTCCGATGGATATCCTGCTAAAGAAGCCGGCATTGAAATCAATGATTCAATTGTAGGAGTGAATGGTAATCCGATTAAGTTTTATGACGAATACCAAGAGTATGCTAAAAAGAATAAAGGGAAAAAAATTACTTTGGATATTTTTCGAAATGGAAGTCCAAAACAAATAACAGTGAAGCTAAATGAAAATGGAATTCTAGGTGTTCGAGCGATGCCTTGGGATCATTTTTTCAAAAAGGATGTGCAAGAATATACTTTTAGCGAATCTATTCCTGCAGGTTTTCAGGAAGGTAAAAAATTGCTTTCCGATCAAATCAAAGCCTTCGGAGGAATCTTCGCTGGCCGAATCAAAGCTTCAGAAAGTCTAGGTGGCTTTGGAACGATCGCAGGTATGTTTGGTGGCGTATGGGTTTGGGAACGCTTTTGGAGAATGACTGCTGTTCTTTCCTTAATCCTTGGTTTTATGAATTTATTACCGATTCCAGCATTAGATGGTGGTTATGTGATGTTCTTGATTTATGAGGTGATTAGTGGACGTAAGCCTGGCGATAAATTTATGGAATATGCGACCATTACTGGATTTATCCTGGTTCTTGGTTTGCTCCTTTTCGCCAATGGACTGGAATTGATTAATTGGCTCAAGACTTT
>CAKZTD010000212.1 GCA_937921595.1 uncultured Saprospiraceae bacterium | reverse complement strand
AAGAGGTGTTCGGATATCGTGAGTGATTGCAGAAAATAGTTGGTCTCGGTTTTCTGCGATTTTTTGATCTCGCTCGATTTTAGATTTTAGGTCTTTTCTTTTTAAATAATTTCGAAACAAGAAATAGCCAAGAATAGAAAGGCCAAATAATAGGACGCCAATTATTCCAGCAAGCTTAAATCTAAACTGGTTGCGTTCTGCAATTTGAGTTTGCTCGAGTTCTCTTAGATGAATGACTTCTTTATTATTTTCTAATTCTTTTCGAGCTTCTTTATCAGCTAAGTTTCTTTCTTTGTTATTAAAATCATACATCTTAAATTGATATTCCCAAAAACTATCACTCCCTTTCCTATTTTCTCCGATACTCATATAACAAGCAGCACAAGTTTCTCCATATTTTCGAAAAACATCTATATTGTCTCTAGATTTTACTTCGGGTAGAGTTTCTTCAAAATATTTGAGTGCCTTTTGTGTTTGGCCAGAACGGCACATTACATCGGCGTAACCTAATTTTATTTTGGTGGCTAAAAGAGTATCTATACTTTGAAGGTTTGTTAGTAAGTCAAGGTAAAGGTCTTCTGATTTTTTAAAATTACCCAGTTTATCTTCTGTCATTGCATTGAAGTATTGCAAGGTCCATTTTTCTTCTTCTTTTAATTCTATTGTGTCCGCGATGAGCGTAGCTTTTTTTAAATATTCAAAAGCCAAAGGAATCTCTTTTTCCTTTAAAAGCATGATTATCCATTCTTTCCAAAGTTTATAACTTAAAAAAGGATCTTGAACATTTAACTCAAGGTCTTTCGATTTTTGAAAATAAACTAACACCGAATCTTTCTCTTCATAATGATAATAATGGGCGGAAGCATATTCGATATTCCATAGGAGAATAAAGCTTTGAGTTAAAGGTTTGTTTTGATCAAGTGCCTCTAACTCCTGTTTAATAGATTCAAAATTAGAAAAGGCTCTGACAGGAAAACCATTGTTGAGAATATCTCTGGAAAAATTTAACCTTAATTCCAGACACCATCTTTGAGCAGATGGTTTGTCTAAAACTTGGTAAGCATCATCACAAGCTTTTGTTTGTCTGTTATCCCATGGGATAGGATTATAACGATCGACATTCTTATACCAGTCACTCCACAAATCTAAATGTTCAGCTTCAGTGATTCCTTCGAATATAAAATCAATACTATCCTTTGTTTCCTGAGCCCATGTTGAGGAGCTATTGAAAACAAGTAAAATAAATAATATTGTTTGAACTATTTTTTTCATAAAAAATCACTTCATATCTCTTTGTGCTGTTGGTGAAATACCAAACTGTTTTTTATAAGCTGTTGCAAAATAATTAGAGTTTGAAAAACCAATAGCGTATGCGATTTCTGATATATTTTGTGTTGTGGTATTCAATAAAATCTTCGCCTTATTGAGTCGGTATTCTTTGATCAAAATACTAGGTCTTTTACCACTAAGAGTTTTGATCTTTCGAGACAACTGAACTCGATGGATGTTTAAATCTTCAGCCATTTGATCCACAGAAAAAGCTTCCTTAGTAAAGTTTGCTTTAATCAAACTAAGCACTTCTTCCATAAAAGGATCTAGCTGTTCTTGTTTTTCTTTTGGTTCTTCTTTTACTACGGTTTCTAAAACCCGAGTCCACAACTCTTGAGTTTTTGATTGTTGATTAAGAATAGTTTGCAATTGTTTTTGTAAAATCTCTAAACGAAAAGGTTTTCCCATCCAAGCAACAGCTCCGGCACTAAATGCTTCTTTTCGATTAAGGTCGCTATCGTTCGCAGTAAGAATCAAAACTGGAATATGCCCGGTCAATGGGGTTGTTTTTATTTTATTACACAACCAGCCACCCGTTCCATCTGGAAGGTTCCAATCGCTGATGATAATATCTGGTAGTTGACTTTGTGCAAGAGACCACCCGATGGTTGTTGAATCAGCGGTCGTCACTTCGAATCTGTCCTGCAAAGAGCTTTGGATAAATGTCAGTAACTCTGGTTCGTCTTCTACAATCAATATTTTTGGTTTTTCAGTGTTGTCATTATTCTCTGTAATCTTGATTGATTCTTCAGGTTCAGCAACAAATTCAATAGGTAGTTGGATAGAAAAACGAGTACCTTTTTGTTCTTTTGATTCGAGACTAATCGTTCCTGCCATGAGGGCGACAATTTCTTTGACGATAGCTAAACCGATACCTGTTCCTCCTTTCTTTTTTCCATTTGCTCCTTGAAAATAACGATCAAAAACGAAAGGTAAATCAGGTGCTGAAATTCCGGGGCCATTATCACTTAGGTCTAGTTCAAGGAAATCATTTTTGTTTTTTATATCCACGACAAACTCAGATCCGGCTGGACAAAACTTAAAAGCATTTTTACTAATATTGACTAAGATCTTTTCCAGCTTATCAAAATCTATTTTAAACTGACCAGCAGAAACGTTTATATTTGATTTCAAAGAAATCCCTTTTTCTATGGCTTGTTGTTGAAGTCTATTAAGGATAAGTGGCAGTGTGATTTCCAATTCCCCAATTTGAGGATTCAAATAAAGTGCATCAGATTCTACTTTATTCCAATCCAGAATTTGGGTAAACAAGTCCATGAGTTTTTGACCATTACTGGTCACCATATTCAAGTCGTTGATTGTATCTGTAGATTTGGCTTTTTGCTTGGCTCTTTCAACCGGTCCCATCATTAATGCTAATGGTGTTCGGATATCATGAGTGATGGAAGAAAAAAGGCGGTTTCGATTTTCAGCGATTTGTTTGTCTTGTTCTTGTTTTAAAGAAAGCCTTTCTCTTTTTGATTTG
>CAKZTD010000211.1 GCA_937921595.1 uncultured Saprospiraceae bacterium | reverse complement strand
ATCCAAGCCAACCTTCAAGCTTGTCCTGATGAGGAAGCCACATTTGCACTTATCCCTAGTTTAAATTTCACCAGTGACGTAACTTTAGATATTACAAACGTACCTGCTGGAGCTAGTTTTTCCTTATCAGTAAATCCTGTGACTCCTGGAGATACTACTTATTTAACCATTAGCAATCTTAGTGCTTTAGCATTGGATGATTATATCATTAATGTCAATGCTTCTGATTCAGAAAACTCAGCTTTAGGCATGCTTGTTTTATCTGTTATCGATACACCATTAGCTACGACTTTAAGCACTCCAGGTAATAATGCTACTGATATTGGAACTGCTCCAACTTACTTCTGGAATAGTGTTCCAAGTGCAAGTACTTATTACATTGAGGTAGCGACAGATGAAGCGTTTACTGATATTGTAAACGAAGCTACAGTCACAACTTCTACTTATAATGCTGGAGGCTTGGACAATGGTGCGCTTTATTATTGGAGAGTTACAACGATTAATCAATGTGGAGAATCTGTTTCTGAGATTTCAAGTTTTACGACTTTATTGGACTTAGCTGTTATTGCTAATCCTGTTTCCATCGCACTTTGCGATACTGAAACTGCAAACTTTAGCATCTCTATTGGTAATGATTTTTCAGAGTCAGGAGCAACACTTTCTGCTACTAATTTACCGACGGGAGTTTCTATCACTTTTAATGAAAATCCATTGCCTGCTGGCGGAACAACTTCGGTAAGTATTTCTGATTTGGAAGGTAATCCATCTGGAACTTATACTATCACAATAAATGTAGATGATGGTGTCAATTCGAATACTAGAAACATTGGCCTTTTTCTCGAAGCAGCTCCTTTACCAGTTAGTATGAATGCTCCGGCTGATAATGCCGTTGAAATTGCGCAGACACCTCAATTCATTTGGGTACCAAGTAGTGATGCTCAAAACTATACCATCGAGATTGCAACTGATTCAGATTTCACTAATATTGTAGAAGGAACAACAACCAATATTACCGTGTTCACTGTTCCAAGTGATTTAGCTCCTAGTACTGTTTATTATTGGCGAGTGATTGCGAACGGAGATTGCGGGAATTCAACTTCTGATGTTCGTAGCTTTACAACGATCATTATTGACGAAGTTGTGGAATTAAACAATACCTTGATCGACATTAGACCTAATCCGACATCAGGCTTATTGAACATTTCATTATCCGGATTATTATCTGGTGATTTGATGGTAGAAGTTTACGGAATCAATGGTCAGCGACTATTGTCAGAACGCAGAACTGGAGTCACTCAGTTCGATGTAAACTTGAGTAATTACCCAGATGGTGTATATTTGCTCAAATTGGTAAACGAGCAAAGTGTCTTAACCCGTAAAATTATCTTAAGTAAATAATATACAATTCAGATTAAGTAATTTTTTCTAGAAAAGGATGTAGCCTCGGTTACATCCTTTTTTAATTTGAATTTCTTAGATTTGTGGCCTAATCAAAATACCAAAATTTACAAGCATGATAAAAGCTAATAATCCAAAAATAAAGTCTTGGCTAGACATTCCAGCTGATAGTGATTTTCCAATCCAAAACATCCCTTTTGGTGTTTTTAAAAATAGATCTGGTGCAGGAAGAGTTTGTACCCGAATTGGGGATTACATTATCGACTTAGCCAAAGTGAATGACCTAGGTTATTTTGCCGACCTAGGAATTTCTAAAAGTGTTTTTCGAAATAACTTCCTCAATGATTTTATGGCTCTTGGTAAAAAAACGACTAGTGCTGTTAGAAATCGGATCTCTGATCTTTTTAACTCGCGGATCAAGAAATGGAATACTAGAGAGTTGGTAAAAAACTTTACCCATGACGCGAATAAAGTAGAAATGTTACTTCCTGTAAAAGTGGGTGACTATACTGATTTCTATTCTAGTATCGAGCATGCGACCAATCTTGGAAAATTATTCCGGGATCCTAAAAATGCCTTACTTCCAAACTGGCGACACCTTCCAGTTGGGTATCATGGTCGAGCATCTTCGATCGTTGTGTCAGGTACGCCTATCCATCGACCAAAAGGTCAACAAATGCCTGCCGGAGCAAAGAAACCAGTTTATGGTCCTTGTCGACTTTTAGATTTTGAATTGGAAATGGCTTTTGTCATTGGAAAAGAATCTAACCTTGGTCAGCCAATCAAAACAGAAGATGCAGAAAATTATATTTTTGGTCTTTCGCTTTTCAATGACTGGTCTGCTCGTGATATTCAAAAATGGGAATATGTGCCGCTCGGACCATTCTTAGGAAAAAGCTTTGCTTCGCATATTGCACCTTGGATTGTAACGATGGATGCGCTGGAACCATTTCGGGTAAAAGGGCCTAAGCAAAAACCTGCCGTTTTACCTTATCTCCAATACGAAGGTGAAAAAAATTACGATGTAAATCTTGAAGTACTTATTCAGCCTGAAAACTCAGAAGGAAAAAGAGTGAGTCTTTCAAATTTCAAATATATGTATTGGAATATGTCTCAGCAATTGGCTCACCATACCGTAAATGGTTGTAATGTCAAAGTCGGAGACCTGATGGCTTCTGGAACAATTAGTGGTAAGAATAAAAATTCTTATGGTTCAATGTTAGAAATTTCTATGGGTGGAAAACATTCAATCAAGATGCCTGATGGTTCAGAACGTAAATTTATTCAGGATCACGATACAGTGATTATGAAAGGTTGGTGTGAAAAAGATGGCGTAAGAATTGGCTTCGGAGAGGCTTCTGGAAAAGTTTTACCGGCTTTGAAGTAATAGTTTGAGATAAGCTAATTCATTAAAAAAAGTATTATATTTAAATTTCATAACGATTTTACCCTGCAGGGTAAAATCGTTCTTTTTAAAGACAACAAATCGATTGGCATTTAGAAAATACATACAAAACCTAAGAAAGTCCCGAAAACTTCACAAGTTGTTAGGCACTAGTTTGTCTGCATTTCTGATTATAAGTGCCGTTACAGGCATTCTATTATCTTTAAAAAAAGATGTCGATATCATTCAGCCTCCTACCACAAAAGGTATCAGCAAAGACCTCAGCACTTGGCTTCCTTTAGAGCAAATTGATTCGATTGCAAAAGTCGCATTTTATACTGCTCATCCTGATCAAGATCAAAATCCAATCGATCGTTTTGATGTTCGCCCATCCAAAGGTATTGTAAAAGTCCTTTTTGATAAAGGATATTGGGAAGTACAAATTGATGGTACTAATGGAGAAATAAAGTCAATTGCCAGACGGCATTCTGACTGGATTGAATCACTTCATGATGGTTCTATTATTAGTGATTTGTTCAAATTAATTTCTATGAACCTTCTCGGTTTTGGTTTATTGTTTTTAATACTTACCGGACTTTGGCTTTGGTATGGTCCTAAGCGATTTAGGTTTCTCAAAAAAAATTATCGTAAGAAGACCATTTCTAAGTAGACGTAAAGAATTATGTTTAAGCTGTTGAAAAATGGCAATAGGCATTCGGGTTCTCCTAATGCCAAACATCTAAAATAGGTTACAATCAGCTTAAAAATAGATTGGATGAAAACGCACCTTCCCTAAGGTATTTATTTCCAATGTTGGCGCAGGAATTTTTATAATATTTACAACATTAAAAATCGTTTTCAGGAAATGACTTTTAGTTTTTATTTTAGAAAGATCAATATCCAAGGATAAATAAAATTGTCGATACCTTCGATAGTCTTCATTATCAAAATCGTAAAACACCTCGTCTTCAAACCATTCATTTCGAAAACCACCAAACATATTTTCTGCTCCATACCCTACTGCAACATTCAACCATCTTGGAATTTTTGAATTTTCATTTTTTGTGAAAGAATGGATATTTGCAGAAGCCCAAACTGTCATAGCATTATAGTCTTTAAAAAATCTCGTTGCATATCCATCTCCATAAAGATCAGAAGTTCTTGTACTCAATAAAGTTGTATTGCCTCCGTCTACCGAGGTAACTGGAAAGTCTGGATAAGGTTTATGATAAGAAGAAATCTTAAGGTGAATTCGCTGCTCCTCCCAAATCAATTGTTGACTTGCAAATACGGATACGCCGAGTGTATTAAAAGCGATATCAGGAATGGAGAATCCCCATTTTGCAGAAAACCCATCCAAGGTTTCTATTGATGCTTGAAACAAAGTTCCCATCGCTACCCCAAGCCAAACAGATTTCCGTTCTTCCAATCCAGTCCATTTCGCTCCTTTATAGATCCAGTTCGCTTCTGTATAAGCCGTGACCGCATGCCCCACCTTGTCCATATCTTCCCACTCTCCCAAATCATTGAACAAGTGAAATTTACTCTGTTCAAATTCGGAATACCACACATTATTCAACCCTATCATCACACCAGTGTAGATGCTAGCCCCTGTTGCTGCACTTCCCCAAAATCGCCAGTTGTTCAAAGTGTCAGCTGGTTGAAAAAAAGGAAGTCGTTCTTTTTGTTGTCCAAAAAGGCTAGATGAAAAAAATAAGAAGATCAGAATAATTTTATAAGGCATTATAGGTTTAAATAACTTGTTCGAGAATGTATTTTGATTTTTTTGCGTAGCCAAAGCTGCGGAAATTAAAACAACTGATTTATTAGGAGTCCATGGCTTGCCTATAAATCACTGATTTCTTTTTGAACAACTACAAATATATATACGTAAAAGTATGGCTTTCTATGCAGTAAACATTCAAAAATAATATTTACATTGCTGAAGTCCTCAATTACGAGCAATAACAACTATCTTAGTCCAAATAATTACGGTATTGATAGAAATATGAGAACCTCTTCTCTTTATTTCTGTTATATTTTGAGAAAACATAAAAAAGTAAATTAATTAAAACATGAAACAAAATAAGCTATTCACTTTCGGTATTATGGCAATGATCGGATTGATCATTATTCTTGCCCTTTCTAGTAGTATTTTCCTAACCATTGATCCAGGACAAAAAGGAGTTCTTTTTAAAAGATTTAGCGGTGGACTTGACACAGAAGTTACTTATGGCCAGGGATTCCATGTAATCGCTCCTTGGAATCATATGTTTATCTACGATGTACGAACTAATGAAGGATTAGAAAAAATGACTGTTCTTTCTAAAAATGGTCTCCAGATTAATGTCGAACTTTCTTATCGTTATAGCCCGCTTGGTGATAAGATTGGATTCTTACATGATGAAATTGGTCCAAATTATTTGAACAGAATCATTATTCCTGAGATTCGTTCTGCGACCAGAGAGGTGATCGGTAAATATCTTCCTGAAGAATTGTATTCTAGTAAAAGAGAGGCTATTCAAGATGAAATTTATCAAAGAACATCAGAGAATATTACTAAAAAACACCTTATCCTAGATGCGATTTTGATTAGAGAAGTTGAACTTCCTGAAACGCTGAAAGCGGCAATCGAACGTAAACTAAAAGAGGAACAATCTTCATTAGAATATGAATTCCGTTTGGAAAGAGAGCGTAAAGAATCTGAACGTCGGGTAATTGAAGCACAAGCAAAAGCGGATGCGAATAGAATTCTTAATGCAAGTTTGACGGATAAGATTTTACAGGATAAAGGAATTGAAGCAACACTTGAGTTAGCAAAATCTCCAAATTCTAAAGTAGTTATTGTTGGTGGTGGAGATGGAGGACTTCCTCTTATCTTGAATAACTAATCTATGTTGCGAAGATTTAATTAATCTTCAAATGACTTAAAACAAAAATGAAGAATTAAGGCTATCCTTAGTTCTTCATTTTTTTTATTCTTAAATCGTTATACCTATTTTCAATCAGGGCTTAAAATATTCTTAGTTTTTAATTTGCTCCACGCTAATAAAAACGGCATTACTCAGGTTAAAATTAAGCTCTAATGATCCTGTCATAGCTTTCAAGACTAATTCGCATTCCTACTTAACCAATATATTTCTAGCAAACATAATCCGCTTTTTCCAATAAGAGGACTTTGAAACATTCTCCACGATTACTCCTTTCGATGAAGTACTGTGTATTACTTTGATTCCATCTTTAGTATTTTCCAAAATCAAAGCTACATGACTTATCGTCCCTCCTCTACCGAAAAATAGTAAATCGCCTTTTTTTGCCCATTTTATATTAACAGACTTCCCATCTTTGGCTTGAAGCTTAGAACTTCGTGATACTGCAACATTCGCTTTGTCAAACACATAACTGGTAAAACCAGAGCAATCAAAGCCTTTGGGACTGCTTCCTCCATATTTATATTTCACTCCTATTTGCTTTTTTGCGTAACGCTCCAAATCCTTCCGAAGATGGCTTTCATTACTAGACAATGGGCTTTTTCTTTGTACATTTTGCTTGTTGACAGAGCAAGAAGAGACAAAAAATGCCAAAACAGCAAACAACATAATGAGTTTAAAATCGTTCTTTATCATATATAGGCTTATGAAAAAAAGAAAATACTCGTTGTCAATAGGTTAGTTAATAGGGTTATTTTTTAAAATATTGCTTTCAACGAGTTTAAGCGATTCAGTTTTCTGAGTCGCTTTTTTTATTTAATCTATTGACTAATAAGACCAGTCAGGGTTTAAATAACATTAGTTAAATTTATTATAAGCTAAGGAAAAACGGCATTAGTTATTAGATTTTCGGACTCTCCTAATGTCGAATACTGTTTAGGCTCAGGTTAAAATTAAGTACTGATGTCATTTTAATACCTCTCAAACTTGATTCGTATTTATACTTGATTTTAAGCTTTAAGGTTCATAGAATGATCAAAAAACGATAATAGAAGTTGAGATATTATATAATGCGGAAAGAATCGCGATCTGGTAAGAAATCTAATTTAGACCGATAAGTTGAGAGTTCTTCTTTAGAAAGGCTTGTCGTAAACACATCTTCCGACTTCGTGGTGCGATACAAAACAGTTCCATAGTAATCAATCAATGAAGTATCTCCACTATAGATAAAACCTTTTTCATCTGTTCCTACCCGATTAACACCAATGGTAAAAGATTGATTTTCAATTGCTCTGGCTTTCAACAATGCTTTCCAGTGTAAAGCTCGGGTTTCAGGCCAATTAGCAACATAAATTAACAGATCATAATCCGCTGTATTTCTACTCCACACTGGAAAACGAAGATCGTAACATACTAGTGGACAAATTTTCCAGCCTCTCCACTCCACAATCAATCGTTCTTTGCCTGCTTGATAAGTATGATGCTCTTTTGCTAAGGTGAATAAATGCCGTTTGTCATATTGAAAATACTGCCCATCCGGTTGCATAAATATAAGTCGGTTATAAAAAAGGTCATTCTCTTTTGCAATAAAACTACCTGTAATCGCACAATCTAATTGACTTGCCTGATCTTTCAACCACCCCATCGTCTTTCCATTCATATCTTCTGCAACCGAAACCGCATTCATACTAAATCCTGTAGTAAACATTTCTGGAAGTACAATTAAATCTGTTTGTCCTTTCAGGTCTATCATCTTTTTAGAAAAAGCTGATAAGTTTCGAGATACATCTTCCCAATGCAAAGAGGCTTGAATTAAGGAAACTTTCAGGTTACTCATTATATGATCTCAGTTTTTATAAGTGACGAAACAAAACTAAAAAGGGACATAAACCAATTGGCTTATGTCCCTTTAAATATAAAAATAATATCTTAATTATTCTCCTTCAGTAGCAGCCTCTCCTTCAGCAGCTTCTTCTCCATCAACACCATCCATAGCACTACGTAATGCTCTTGGTACTTCAACTGAAGCAACAGGAATACCTGCAGAAGTTTCTAAAGCCATTCCTTCTTTTAATTCGATGTCTTTTACTTTTACAGAACTTCCTAATTGTAGGTCACTGATATCAACAAAAAGCTCATCTACCAAATACTCAGGAGTAGTTTTTATTTTTACTCTTCTTAGTTTCTGAGTAAGTTTACCACCCGCTTTTGTACCTGGAGCGACACCTTTAAAACGAATAGGAATTTCAACTTTCATTTTATTACCATCCACTAATTGAAGGAAATCAATGTGTTGAATCTTATCTGTCACTGGGTGAAATTGAATTGCTTTTACAATACATTTGTAATCATTACCGTCAACAGTAATATTTGCAACTTTAAAATCTGGAGTGTATACTAAGTTTTTAAAACTCTTAGAATCAGAAGTAAAGTGTACATTATTTCCACTTCCATAAATAACGCAAGGAACTAGACCTTCACGACGTGTCAACTTAGTTGATTTTTTCCCAAAGTCCGTTCTTTGATTTCCTGTAATCGCAATTGATTTCATAACAAAAAGCTTTATGCTAAATTCTTAATTTTTTAATGATTTCATTCTACATTTCACGAAAATGCACGCAAAGATAGTCATTTTCTATAAATTTTGCATGAATTTTAATAAAAAAGAAGCTCAAAGGAGCTAAAGATGGTAAAGAAGGGCTAAATATTTACGATTTATCCCTTCTTTACCGTCTTAGACATATTAACAAGACTATGAAATGGCCTTTATGTTGATGTGTTAATACATCTATTTTCTAAATATTAGGATCATCCATCTACAAAAAGTGCAGAAATAGATCGATGCTCATGTGTATTTCTAATTGCTCTAGCAAATAGCTTAGCAACAGATAAAACTTTGACCTTCTTCGACTTTTTCTTTAAAGGAAGCGTATCACAAACGATGATTTCTTGAATTTTTGATTTTTCAATATTGTCATAAGCATTTCCTGAAAGAACAGGGTGAGTACAGATTGCTCGAACACTTTTCGCACCTTTCTCCATCAGTATATCTGCCGCTCTACATAAAGTACCTGCAGTATCTACGATATCATCTACTAGAATGACATCCGCTCCTTTTACATCTCCGATCACTGTCATCCCAGCAATTTCATTAGCACGCTTTCTGTATTTATCACAAATCACTAATTCTCGCTCAAAATACTTCGCATAGGTTCTTGCTCTCTTTACACCTCCTACATCTGGAGAAGCAAAAGTCACATTAGAAAGATCTTGCTCTTTGAAATAAGGAATATAAATGGCTTCACTCTTCAAATGATCCACAGGAATATCAAAGAATCCTTGAATCTGGTCTGCGTGAAAATCCATTGTCATAATCCGATTAGCACCAGCCGCTTCAATCATTGTAGCTAATAACTTAGCAGAGATTGGAACTCGTGGTTTATCTTTTCGATCCTGACGTGCATATCCAAAATAAGGAATGACCGCTGTAATATATCCTGCTGATGCCCGCTTAGCTGAGTCTATTAATAATAACAACTCTAATAAGTTTTCTGCAGGTGCGAAAGTTGATTGAATAAAGAAAACATAAGAGCCCCGAACAGACTCGTTGATGATCGGTTGCATTTCACCATCACTGAATCTTAGTAAAGTTTT
The DNA here is from genome assembly GCA_937921595.1 of uncultured Saprospiraceae bacterium. GTDB lineage: Bacteria > Bacteroidota > Bacteroidia > Chitinophagales > Saprospiraceae > JAHDHW01. Next base: position 26,337 of record CAKZTD010000211.1, on the reverse strand, counting down.
CTCTCCTAATGGAAAGCCGTAGTAGTCCGCAATCTTCTCTGAAAGATATTCGGAACTAATTCCTGAAAATAGTTTAACGTCCAATTTGAAAAAGATTTTGAAGTGATTTGCTGGTGGGCATTCTTTTAAAAACATGAAATAAATAACGTGTTCCTAAGTCCAGCAAGAATGCCCGTAAAGTTAATAAGTTTTCATACCATAACTAAAAATTAGGAACCTTTAATTGATATTCTTCTAAGCTTATTTATCAAATTAGTGTCAATAATTATTCATTCTGAATCATTTGCCGAAATTCCAACGTCATTTGTCGATAGATTAGGATAATTTTAACTTTTAGATGCATATTTATACTAACAACGAATAATCGTTTACCCAAGAAACCAAAAATTAAAAAGAATATTATTAACAGACTAGTTCTAATATTCTGAAAAGTATCAACTAATCAAGATCATGGGATTATTATTCATAGAAGAATGGTGGGAACCGCTCAACAATGCGGAGAAGGTATTCTGGGCAATCGCCCTGATCTTCAGTGTGCTTTTCCTTATACAATTTGTCTTAAGTATTATTGGTTTGGACTTCGATGGAGAAACAGATCTCGATATCGGAGGAGATGCAGAAATTGGTCTTGATTTAGATCCTGGATTTTCTGTATTATCGGTCAGAGGTATTATCGCTTTTTTCACTTTCTTTGGTTGGACTGGAGTTGTAGTATTAAATGGTGGTGGAGCTTCCTGGCTCGCAATAACCTTGGCTTTCGCTGCCGGAACTATTGCCATGTTATTGGTGGCTTATATGATGTACCTTTTTCATCAGATGAGTGAATCTGGAACGGTAAATTTAAAAAAGGCCATTTTAAAAAATGGTGAAGTTTATATCCCGATTCCAGCCAATAAAAATGGCCAAGGTAAAATACATTTAAAAATCAAAGGCGCAATTCAAGAATTGGATGCAGTCACTGATGGAGATGCAATACCTACTGGTACAAAGATCAAAGTGGTAGAAGTATTAAACAATGACATACTTTTAGTAGAACCGACAATAGCTTTATAGAAGCTAAAACACGCTTAAAAGTTTCAAAATAAAATTACAATAATAAATCTTCTTAGGTCTATTCTAAACATTTCTTGAACCTCGTTCATGTGCTAAGGAATTTGCCTTAATTGAAAAGATAATGTTACCTTTTCAACATGGATTTACTATGTAAAAAATTACTAAAACGTTATGACGAATTTCAAACTCATGGTATAAAATAAAACAGGCTAACAACAGTCAAAATCTTAAAGCTAAGAAAAACACATTTTAAACAACAACTATTAACCAATTTTAGATTAACTCACAAAATCAAAATTTTATGGAATTATTTGCAGGTCTTACAGTAGCGTTCATAGCACTAATAGTGTTTACACTGCTCTGGGCAGTTACCCGATACCGACGGTGTCCCTCTGATAAAATATTAGTTATCTACGGAAAGACAGGTGGAGGCTCAGCTAAATGTTTAGCAGGTGGAGCCGCATTTGTATGGCCAGTCATTCAGGATTATGAATACCTCGACTTGACGCCAATCTCTATTGATGTAGATCTTAGAGGTGCACTTTCCAAACAAAATATTCGAGTCAATGTACCTTCTCGTTTTACAGTTGGTATTTCAAATCAGGAAGGCTCAATGCTAAATGCTGCGGAACGTCTTCTTGGCAAAACGCAAGATCAAATTCGAGACATTGCTAAAGATATCATATTCGGACAATTGCGTTTGGTGGTTGCAACGATGGACATTGAGGAAATAAACTCTGACCGAGATAAATTTTTAACGAACGTTGCTTCAAATGTAGGAGCCGAGCTTCGAAAAATCGGACTTCTATTGATCAACGTAAATGTTACAGATATTCAAGATGAGTCTGGCTATATCGAAGCACTAGGAAAAGAGGCTGCTGCAAAAGCAATCAATGATGCGAAGATGAGCGTAGCAGAGAAAAACAGAGATGGATCGATTGGGGAAGCTAATGCAAATAAAGACAAAAGAATTCAAGTTTCTTCAGCGGATGCAGATGCACGGATTGGAGAAGCTGATGCAGATGCAAAATCTATCAATGGTGCCAATGAAGCTAAAATATTAATTGCTCAGTCTAATGCAGAACGACAAGTAAAAGAAGCGGAGGCTTTGAGATTAGCAACGACGGCAGAGCAAATCCAAAAAGCAAAAGGTTTGGAGGAAGCTTACTTAGCAGAGAAAGAAGCAGAGGAAGCTCGTGCAGCAAGGGAGATGGCAACGAGACAAGCAGATGTCATTGTTCAGGCAGAAATCGCAAAACTTAAGATGGAGATCGATGCAGAAGCAGAGGCAGAGCAAACCCGACGTCTTGCTAAAGGGGACGCGGATGCGATCTTTATGAAAAGAGAAGCAGAGGCGAAAGGTATGTATGAAATCCTTAGCAGACAAGCTCAAGGTTTTGAGCAAATCGTGAAAGCTGCTGGTGGTAATTCTAAAGATGCAGTAATGATGTTGATTGCTGATAAATTGGAAGACTTAGTTGCAACTCAAGTAGAAGCAATTAAAAACATCAAGATTGACAAAGTTACGGTTTGGGAAGGTGGTAACGGAAATGGTGATGGAAACTCAACCTCAAATTTTGTCTCGGGATTGTATAAATCGGTACCTCCTTTAAATGACTTATTCAACATGGCAGGAATGAATCTTCCTCAGTTTCTAGGTTCTCCTGAAGCAAGTGCGGAAGAAGACGGGAATGAAGCAGCAGCTAAGGAATTGCCGAAAGAAGATAACGGCAACTAGGAGTCATGAACATAGGTAGTATGCAATCAAAACATTGCGTCTAAAGCTGTGAAAAAATTCCTTAAGCCGGAAGCCGTGGAGCCTTTTCTGGAGGCTCTGCGCTTCATACTTCAAAAAGCCAAAAATTAATTTTCGTTTATTTGTTCCTAAGGTAGCCGGCATTGCTGGCTGCCTTTTTTTATTAATTTCAATTAGTTCAAATAAATCAAAACTGTATACTTTTTCATGCGTTAAGACTACATTTGCAAAACGTATGGAACCAGTAAAAATAAATCAACAACAAACATCTTCACTTTCCCAATGGATATTAATTTTACTATTGGGATTAATATGGGGAAGCTCCTATATCCTCATAAAAAGAGGGCTAGTTGCTTTTAATGCAGGGCAAGTTGGTTCCCTCAGAATTGCGATTACAGCCTTGATGTTTTTACCTTTATTCCTTTTATATTTTAAAAAGATAACTTGGTCTAAATTAAAATACTTTGCAGTCGTAGGATTTCTAGGAAGCCTCTTTCCTGCTTTTTTATTTGCTTATGCTCAGACTAAAATTAGTAGCTCCCTAACTGGTGTCTTAAGTTCAACCACTCCCCTTTTTACTTTATTTCTTGGTGTTTTATTTTTTAAAGCCAAACCTATTTGGTTGAAAATAATAGGGGTTTTCATCGGATTGCTTGGAACTAGTTTTTTATTTTTGTTTGGAAAACAAGCAGGAATAGAAGGAAATGTTATCTATGCTTTATTAGTGGTTCTTGCCTGTTTGTTCTATGCAACAAGCCTCAACACTATAAATACATTTCTCAAAGAAATCGATCCAATAATCACAAGTGCCGTCTCTTTTGTTATTATTGGAATTCCTGCAAGTATCTATTTATTCTCTTCTGGTTTTACAGAAGTTTTTCAAGTCAACGATCAGGCTTGGGCCTCCTTGGGTTATATTACTTTATTATCTTTTTTCGGCACCTTCCTTGGTTCTATTTTATTTTTCAAATTAGTGGTAACTACGAATGCATTATTTGCATCTTTAGTGAGTTATTTGATCCCTATTGTCGCTTTAGGCTGGGGTTTTATTGATGGAGAAATTATAACCATTTATCATATTATTGGAATGATTTTAATTCTCATTGGTGTATATCTTTCTAAAAAATAATTTACCTTGCTTATTTTTTAACCAAAATTATACTTTTTTAAAAAAATGAGTCAAAGAATTCCACACCTTTATATTGCTTCCAGTTCTATCGACGATCGTGGTGTCTTTTCTACTGAACCAATTCCTAAAGGTAGCATTATCGAAATCTGTCCTGTGATCGTCATCCCAAAAGAAGAGATGAAACGAATCAAAAAATCTGTTTTATATAATTACTATTTTGATTGGATAGAAAAAGATGAAAGCGGAGCCATTGCATTAGGGTACGGATCATTGTTCAATCATTCTTACCAACCAAACGCAGAATACCAACCAGATTACGATTCAGCAACACTCCGATTCTATGCATTAGAAGATATTGAAGTTGGGAAAGAAATTACGATCAACTATAACGGAGATTCGGAAAGCCAGGAAAAGGTTTGGTTTGATCAACAAGAGTGAAGAAACAGGAGTAAGGAGCGAGAGGTGAGATGATGGTGCTCAATTACTGTTGGTCTTGTTTAAATTGAATTGCCTGTTTCAAAAACAGAAAACTATTCTACATAAATTATTATTCTCAAAAACTAAAATTGACTCCCCTTGCCACTGAACCAAAAAGCCCCTCCTCTTTCTTCGCTACAGGTGGCAACAAGTCGGGAGAAGGGGTCGGTTCTGGGAATTAAGAATTCTTTACAAAAAAGACAACTTTGATCTCTTTTGCTATTGTTGTAAATCATACAACTGCATCTAGACTAATTGCAAATGCATGATTTACAGCATTTAAATTACGGGATTACTAAAAAGATATGTTGGGAGAGTTTAACCTCTAAAATATGTTGGAAAGATTATTCTTAGTTTGAATTGTTCTGGGAGAACATGTGTTTTGATTACGTTGTAAAACTACAAAAAAATAACGGTCAAATAAAAAATATTTTAGATATTTCTAAGTATTATTTTTATAAGTTAAACTTCAACTCTCTTCTTTAAACCAACCACTGTACATTACGTAATTATCTGAAATACGTTGAACGGTTCCTCTGAAGGTTTCCGGACTTAAAGCCTTGATTTTTTTAGCTGGAACACCTGCATAAATATGACCAGATTCCAAGATACTATTTTCTAAAACAACTGCTCCTGCTGCCACAAGTACATTCTCTTCAACCACCACATGATCCATAACTATCGCTCCCATACCAATGAGAACATTATCCTTAATCGTACAGCCATGAACAATCGCTCGATGACCGATCGAAACATTATTACCAATCGTGGTAGGTGCTTGTTGATAAGTGCAATGGACAATCGCTCCATCTTGAATATTCACCTTATCCCCCATTCGGATGCGATGGACATCACCTCGTATTACAGCTTGAAACCATACGCTACACTCATCCCCCATTTCTACATCACCTACGATGGTTGCGTTTTCTGCGAGGTAACAATCTTTTCCAAATTTAGGTTTGATTCCTTTGACGGATTTGACTAAAGCCATGTGATATTATTATATTTATTAAATGAAAAATTGGCTTATCAAATGTAATTATTCGATAAGCCAATTTCCAAAAATTCGACTAAGAATTTTAGTTAACGATATTTTAATCTTCTTTTGGAGATTTATTTAATTTTCCTTCCTTCAATGGTTTAACGGTATACCCTTCTTTTCGAAGTAAAGCCACTACTCCTTCTTCGCCAACCAAATGTCCGGCACCAACGGCAAAGAAGGTAACTTTTTCAGGCATCATGGTTTTCATAATTGGAATCCAGCTTTCATTTCGCTTATTCAACAGAATATCATTCCATTCTCCAAGACCACCAGCTTCTGCATTAAACATTGCTTCCATGCCAATAAGGTCTTGATTTTTATACAACTCAACCATCACATCCAACTCATCCATTCCTTCTCCTTCAACTCTCATACTTTCTAATAACATATCTGCCTGTGCTTGATATGGAATACTATCAAAAATACTCATTTGAAATTCTATGGTTTCCAATCCGTCCATTTCTAATTCTTCGTTTTGAGCCATTTCCATAAATTTCATTTCATAAGAAACCATGCTCCCATTTTGTAATCCTCCCGGATCCATATCTCCCCCAGCAAATGCGGTTAGAAACATAGGTTTTACTTTATCAAACATTCCAGTAACAAATGGAGGAAATCCTAATTCTCCAAACTTCTTATGAACGAATTTATAATCTTCTGGCTTTAGTAATGTTTTCAAGGTCGTCCCTTCTGGCATCATCACATTTTTCAATAAAGAAAACATCATCAAAGGATTGTTCATCTCTTCCATGTCGATTTCAAAAACCACTTTCTTACTTTTATTAAAAGCAGCAACCGTTGGATCTGTCAAAAAGAAATCTTCCTTTCCTATGATATGGATCGTACCGTATAAATAGGAAGGCGATTCTAAATCATTACCACTGATTTCCCAAAGCAAAGAATTTTCTTCTTTTGTAGGAGCATATTGGCTCTTATCCTTTTTGACCTCTTCCACCTGGTTTTCTACATCTACCTGAGCAAATGAGCAATTAGCAATAAAGACAAAAAGGAAAATGTTGAATAATTGTTTATACATTTTTTTTATTTTTTTATTAATCATTTCTATCCAGATCTTCAATGATACTGAGCAATACATGAATGTCTTCAAAAAATTCTCTGACCAATTCAAAGCTCATATTCGATCTGAATATATAAGGTTCAAGTATGTCCTTTGGTTCAGTAATTCCGATATAAATATCTTGTTGAATAAAAGAAACATAGATTTCCTTTCCTGAAGTTATCCGGTAATCGACAATAGCATTTTGCATATCTTCAGATAGAATACCGGTCACATTCGCATCTCTTGTCGCAAAAGTCATGAAATATTCATTGAATCTTTCCGATAAAGCACCACTAACATTCACACCTCCAATACCATTAAATGCCTTTATTGAACGAGAAAGGTATTGTTTAAATTCTTCTGGCAATACAATTATCTCTCCTCTTAACGATCTATTAAAGTTTGTATGTAAAAAAACGCCTTTAAAAACATAATTCAGACGATTTCGAACCTTAGAAAACTCTTTTACATTCAATTCGCACATCTCAAAATCCAATTCTCCAATTTTACCGCTGATAAAATCCTCTCCTTGATACTCGGGAGCTTTGGTTACAAAAATTTTACTAGCTAGAAAACGATCTTTAGGGATAAAACGTTTGCTGTTATATTTTAAAGCACCGAAATTTAAGTCATCGTCAATGAAATCTAGGATCAAATTGACTACATGAGGTTTAAAAGTCGTTTTAAAACGCTGGATCCGATAAAGAATGAAGGTAATATAAAACCCGAAGGGAAGCATCAAAATAAGGCTAACGACCAGAATATTTAGATAAAACTGCAAAAAGAGCGTCGCCCCCAGTAAAAATAATGCAGAAAACAGCAAGAGCAATAAACGTTTCCGCTTTCGCTCCAATCTCATCAATTCGGGATGAATGGTATGATTATAGAATATTCGAAAATCCTCCAGCCGTTTCATTGTTATAAATAAAGTATGTTGGATTTCAAAGGTAGGAAAATATTTCTAGAGCTTGATAAGGAAGAGTTTGAACAAAAAAGAGCCAGAGCAAATTAATAAATAATTGCCCTAGCTCTCTTTTTGTCTTAATTAAAATGAGTATTAAGCGATTTCTCCTATTTCCCCATTTTCGTATTTTTCAATAAAACTAGTCATCACATCGCCGATAATATCCTTAAGATATAGTTTCTTACTTTTGGCAATGCCTTTAAGCTGTTCTAGCTTCTTCTTATCGAAAACAAAAGTAACGCGTTTTTTATTCGGCACATTAACTTCGACAAAATCCATTCCGTCGGTTCTACGGATAAGAGCATCCAAACCGGAGAGTGGACGTCGTCGTTTCTGAGCTTTACGTTTTACGACCTCTTTTTGATTCGCCTCTTCGAGTTTTTCCTCTATCGTTTCCGACATAGCTTGTTCGAACAGTGATTCTAGATCCGAAGTAAAATTTTTGTTACTGCGTTTTGCAACAGCAGTAGCAGCAGATGCCCCTTTAGAAGATCGGTCTGCCTCTTCCTTACGCGCTCGCTTTTTAGGAGTTTCCTCTTCTACATCGAGAAAAGGACTCTCTTCTTGGAAAGCTTTTTCAGAAAGATTTCCAAATAAGCTATCTAATCCTGTTGTAAATTTTTTCTTGCTCAAACCCTTCTGGATTAATTAATTAAAATGTGGTTTTCTCATTTGGGGGGTAAATTTAAACCCTAAGCTTCAACACTTACCTGCGTTCTTTGTAAAATTTCTTTACAAAGCGACAAATAATCTTCAGCCCCTTTGCTTCTTTTGCTATAAGAAAAGATGTCCATTCTTTGTGCAGGAGCTTCAGCAAGTGCAACATTATCACGGATCATTGTATCAAAAACTTTTTCACCAAAATACTTTCTGATGGTTTCGACAACATCGCGATTCAGCACTTTTCGCTTATCAAACATCGTAGCAATAACGCCACCTATCTGTAGTTTTTTATTCAAACGGAATCGAACCTTGTCGATGATCTGTTTGATTTTAGCTAAGCCTTGAAGGGCTAAAAATTCCGTCTGCAAAGGAATGTATACATAATCACTACAAGTCAACGCATTCAAAGTCAATAGACCAAGAGATGGTGGACAGTCAATGATAATGTAATCATAATCCTCGATTACGGTTTCGAATAATTCGCGTAGAATATACTCACGGCCAGCTTCGTTAATCAATTCCATTTCTGCACTGGATAGATCTAAAGAAGAAGTGATAACATCTAAACCTTCTTTGTAAGTAAAAGGTTCTAATTCTGCTTCTCCTCTTAGTGCTTCATAGATTGTAACTTTCTGACGTGGGATACCTAAGGAAAGGGTGAGGTTGGCTTGAGGATCAAGATCAATTAATAATGTTCTTTTTCCTAATTCTACTAGACCGGCACCAATGTTAATTGCGCTCGTAGTCTTACCAACACCACCTTTGTGGTTCAACAAAGAGATAATTTTTCCCATATCGTATGCTTAAGTTTTCTTTGATAGTGAATGTAACAATAATTGTTCAATATTACTTCTATCCATTGCAAATTTAATTAATTTAAGCATTATTGGAATTTATATTGAATTATTTTTATTTCCTATGTGTTTTTAACACATTAAATAGGCTTTTTATTGCCAAATGGTTAACACATACACCCATGCAAAACGGAAAAACTTCTTTAAAGGTTACAGATCAAATAGAACTTCGTTTGCCAAAATTGGCTTTTGCGGAGGAATTATATGATATTATTGATCGCCAAAGATTGCATTTGAGGCCTTGGCTTAGTTGGGTAGATAAGACTCATTCTGTAGATCATATTCGTGAATTTATCCGTAGCACTAAGTCTTTTAATACTGGAGGGCAAAAGCTTACCACATTTATTTTTAAGAATAATGAGATTGCTGGTTCTATTGCTTTAGTGAAAATAAATAAGCTGCATAAAATTGCGGAAATTGGTTATTGGCTTCGAGAAGATTTTCAAGGAAATGGAATTATTACACAATCTTCTCAACGATTGATCAATTATACTTTTAACACTATGGAAATCAATAGGGTTGAAATCAGAATAGCTCGTCCTAATTTAAAGAGTCTGGCAATTCCAAAGAAGCTAGGATTTACACATGAAGGGACCTTACGTCAAGCCCATTTTATTCATGGACAGTATTTTGATTTGGAATTGTTTAGTTTATTGAAAGGCGATATTCAAAAATAGAACGTTCTTGGACAAATAGAAAAGGATAGCCATTGCTGACTACCCTTTTTTGGTTTGAGACCATTTAATATTTTACTATCGATTAATCTTTTTTTGCAGTAACCGCTTTATTTTTTTGAGCTTCGCTTTTTATCTTTTTAAAAGTAATAATCTCCTCTTCGTCATCTACTCTTAGACTGAGTTTATAAGTTCCTGATTCAGCATCTTCCATTCCTATGACAATGTCATTGATTCCTTTTTTGAAATCCATATTTTCTTTAACCACCGTTTCACCTCTCGCATTTGTCAAATGATATTCCATGTTCGAATCAATCATCATATCAAATGTTACTTCAAATTTTCCAGTGGTCATCACATCGGACATTCTTGCTACCATAAAATTATTTTCATTCACTTTATTGATAAAAAGTGGTTTAGAATAATTTACGGTTCCATCTTCATCTAATTGTTTAAGTCGATAAAGGATATAAGTTCCATGAACATTAAAATCGAAAAAATTATACTCTGTCAATACATCAGAATCTCCAGTTCCTCCTACAGCTCCTATGCTTTCAAAATCTTCACCATCTGTTGCTTTTTCAATCACAAATAATGAATTATCTTCTTCTGAAGAAGTACTCCAGGTTAAGACAATCCCGACTTCTTGTTCTTCTCCTTGAAAATTTTTATCGTAAATAACTCCGGCAAAAAGGCTAGAAAAATTAATTACCGTTAGGCATACAAGACTAAGAAACAGTCTCGACAAAGTAGGCTTAGACATAATGTTAGTTGGTTTTTTCAGTTTAAAATAAGCGGGGAGGGAAAAAAATACGGGGAGAATTAAAAGGGAGGGATATTTATTGTTATTCTATATTTCAAACATCAAGCCATATAGAAAACACTTAATATAGAATGGCATTTTAGTTTTACTAAACTTTCACTTGCATCAGAGTTGTTCTAGTCATGACTTAGCCGCCATTTGCTTGCTTTTTACTAGCAACATTTTCTTTCTTTTTGATTTCATCATCAACCTTACGAATGACTAACTTTTCAACTTCTTCGTTGATATTTAAAACAACGAAATAAGTACCTTCTTCTTCATCTTCTACATTCACCGTAATTTCATTAATACCAAAAATAATTTCTTGTTTTGACATAAAAACTGTTTCACCAGCAAGATTTTTTATAGCATAATCTATTTCATCATCAATCGAAGAATCCAAAGTAATTGTAAAATTATTATTCGTTACCGTATTAGTCATAGCCAAAACCATGTAATTATTATTCATTGTTTTTTTCAACAGAATGGTCTGCGAAAAGCTAGCAGTTCCATCGGTATCTACTTGCCTTAATCGATAATAAGACATCTCATTATTAACACCAACATCTAAAAACCGATAGCCACTATCTGCATTAGACTCTCCTTTCGCTTCTACTTCTCCGATCACCATATAGTCAATACCATCCGCAGATTTTTCGACTATGAAAACCTGGCTATTAATCTCATTAGAGGTATTCCAATTTAATAAACTTCCAATCTGATGTTCTTGCCCTTTCAAAGGAATAGAATAAACAACAACAGCCTTTAGGGACACGGTCTCTAAGGCGAGAAAAACAAATAAAGCTGCAATTTTTACGATTTTCTTGATATCCATAGTAAGCTAAAGAATTTAGTTTCGTGATTTAAAATAACTTACGCTACATGCACTACTGCAATAATGTCTCCGAATTGGAATATTAAAAAATAGTTAAAGAAAAAACTGTGACGCTACAAATGGTTAAATATCAGTTAAGACTTATTAATCCCCCTCAAAAAATCAATATTTTTGTATAAATAGAGTTAATTTGAATATAATCACACTTTGATTTTTATTACAACATCCATAATTAAAAGAGCAATGAAAAAGATAACATTCATTTTACCCATCGTCTTATTAGGAATACTACTTTCAAGCTGTAGTCCAAAGCTCACTCCTTTCACAGAAAATCTTTATGAAGAGAATGGTTGGTCAGAAAGAGAGCTTAAAAAAATTCAATTTTATGTTTCAAAAGATATCGTCCTTCGACGACAAGCTTCAAAAGGTACTTCAAAAATTGAACGAGGAGAGATCAAAATTGTTGATGGTAAAAGAGTAGAAGAAATAGTCATTAGAAAAGGAACTCCTGGAGTTTTCTTATTTCAACCACGAGAAGAACGTTTTGCAATTAGTTTTGAATCAACAGAATCCGAAGATCCATATTTAATTTTTGGGCCGAGTAAAAAAGCCAGAGGCAGATATGTTCTAAGAGCAAAGGATTGGGATAATGGCCGACGAGGAGGTAAGATTACTTATGATGGAAAGACTTTTTACACGCCAACGGAAAGTGCTTATGCAGTACTGATGGTTGACCTGAAAAGAATCAGAGATACGAAGGTGAAATCTAGAACAGCTGGAGGAAGAAAGATAGATTAATCAAGTTAACAAAGGAACAAGTTAGCAATAAAAGATTTGTGATTACTAACTTGTTCCTTTACTAACTTATTTACTTGCTATCCTTCCTTATTCAGTCCTTTCAAAAAAGGAACGAAACGGAATTTTTCTAATTTTTCAATTTCAAATTTCTTTTCAGAAATTCGAGTAATCTTCATCATAGTTTGAACGGTTCTTGGACCAACAGGAACGACCATTATTCCGCCAATCGCCAATTGTTGTGCTAAATTTTGAGGAATATCTGTAGCACCCGCTGTAACTAATATTTTATCAAAAGGAGCAAATTCAGGTAGACCTTTAAAACCATCCTTGAGATATACCCGAATATTATTGACCCTTAGCGTTTCCACCATTTTTTTAGCTTTAATGTATAAAGCTTCCTGTCTTTCCAAGGTATGAACCCTCGCTCCTAACATCGCCAATACGACTGCTTGATAAGCAGATCCTGTTCCTACTTCCAATACTTTATCACGTTTTTTTATATCCAAAAGTTGACTTTGATAAGCGACGGTATAAGGCTGAGAAATAGTCTGCTCTTTCCCAATTGGAAAAGCTTTGTCCTCATAAGCTAGCTCTTCAAAAGCTTTATCCAGAAAAAAATGACGTGGGAGTGATCCCATCACATTCAAAATTCTTTCGTCTGTAATCCCTTTTTCTCTAATAGAAGCTATAAGTTTGCGTCTCAGTCCTTTATGGCGATAGGTATCTTGCAGAATCAGAATATTTTTATAGTTTTAAAATATAGTATAACTAGGGTATTGATTTTTTACGATTTAAACAAACCTTCTAAAAAAACTGTCGTAAAATTATAGTATCAATTCCAATGCTGCTCATAATAGAGCTTTTCTATCAGACTAAAAAGCTCCTTGTAAAGATTCTACAATCAAAGGCATGATTGATGTATATCAAATCTAGAATTTCTTATAAAACATATGTTTACTAATATGACAAAAATTAAATTTGGAACTGACGGATGGCGAGCAATTATTGCTAAAGAATATACGGTCGATAATGTTATCCGTGTTACGGAAGGTACTGCAAAATGGATGCAGCAAAATAATTATTCAAAAGTAGTGATCGGTCACGATTGCAGATTTGGAGGACAGATGTTTGCACAAACCGCAGCTCAGGTTTTTGGAGCTTATAATATAAAAGTAAATTTAGCTAAAGGTTTTGTTTCTACTCCGATGGTTTCATTGGGTGTTGTAAAAACAAAATCTGACCTAGGTGTTGTTATTACTGCTAGCCACAATCCACCAAGTTATAATGGTTTTAAATTAAAATCAGCTTATGGTGGACCAACTATTCCAATTCATATTGCGGAAGTTGAGGATGTTTTACCAGATGCTGTGATGTCCGGTTTACCTTCTTTAGATGAAATGTTTGAAAACGGTTTGCTAAACTATATCGATCTTGAAACTATTTATATCGACCATGTAAAAACTAATTTTGATCTGGATATGATCAAGAAGGCTGATGTAAAAGTTGCTTACGATGCCATGTATGGTGCTGGTCAAAGAGCGATGCAGATGATATTACCGGATGCAGTGCTTTTGCATTGTGATGATGATCCTTCATTCAAAGGACAAGCTCCAGAGCCTATACACAGAAATCTCGGAGAGCTATCAGAATTAATCAAAAACGATCCTAAAATTGCTTTAGGTATTGCAAATGATGGAGATGCCGATCGTATAGGAATGTATGATGAAGATGGAAAATTTGTTGATTCTCACCATATTCTTTTACTCTTGTTATTGTACATGTATAAATACAAAAACAAGACTGGAAAAGTAGTCATTACTTTCTCTGTAACCGACAAGATGAAAAAACTTGCAAACTTGTTTGGTCTTGAATGTGTGGTTACCAAAATTGGATTTAAATATATCGCAGAGATCATGACGCAAGAGGAAGTATTAGTTGGAGGAGAAGAATCTGGAGGTCTTGCTGTCGCTGGTCATATTCCTGAGAGAGATGGCATCTGGATTGGTTTATTGATTCTTGAATTTATGGCTAAGACGGGAAAATCTTTAAAAGAATTGATCAAAGAGGTTTACGATCTTGTTGGTCCATTTTCTTTTGATCGAGATGATTTACATATCAAAGAAGAGCAAAAGCAAGCGATTATCAATACTTGTAAAACCGCTCCTTATAAGAAATTAGGTTCTTATGAGGTTCAAAAAATAGAAACTACGGATGGTTTTAAATTTTACCTAAGTGATGATGAATGGGTAATGATTAGACCTTCTGGTACAGAACCTGTATTAAGAGTATATGCTCAAGCACCTACAATGGAAGGAGTAAGAGCCTTACTTGCAGCTACACATGAAACGCTTTCAGCGGTAAATGTGTAAATATTATTTTAGCCATTCGTTGATTTGCAGTACTGTTAATTAACGAATGGTTAATCTTCATTCTTCACTATCTTTCACCCTCACACTCCTGATTCCCTCAGCATGGCAACATGCGGAATTCCATCTTCCAGATAATGTTCTCCGATCGGCTCAAATCCAAAAGATTGATAAAATCGAATTAGATAAACCTGTGCAGATATTTTAATGGTTTGATTTGGAAAGTATTTTTCAGCTTCTTTTAAAGCTGCATTCATCAAAGCCTTTCCTGCTCCTCCTCTTCTTACTTTTTCTGATGTGACTACTCGACCAAAGGAAGGATACTTTTCATACGATAGCCCCTTTGGTATCAGTCGAAGATAGGCAACCAAGCTTTCTGTTTCATCAAATCCCATCAAATGCCAAGAATCCTGATCTTTATTATCTGCATCTAGGTAGACGCAATCTTGTTCGACTACGAAGACTTCTTGGCGGAGGACCATCGTGGCATATAATTCTTCCAGAGATAGCTCTTGAAATTTTTTGCATTTAAATTGAATCATGCTGAAAAATAGAAAAAAAATGGAATATGGAGAGAGAAGAAGGAGTGATAAAAACAAAAAAGCTCAACTACTTTCGTAGTCAAGCTTTTTTTTGAATTTGTTCTAAAAAAGGTTTGAATATCTTATATACTTATTATTATATTTTTGAAACGAGCTCTTCTTCTTCACAACGCATCCACTCAGGAACTGGATCTCCACCTTCAGAAATCATCTCAATACTTCCATCATCAAGTGCATTGAATTTCCATATGTGCACTTTTCCTTTCCCACTAATATAGGATCCGAATCTTAATACATATTGTACTTCCCAACCATTATTGATTCTTTCAATATTGATATCATTTCCACCGATTTCTGGAACTCCAAGATCAATTGAGCTTACTCCTTCGATGTTATAAAACTCATTTGCTAATGCTGCCATATTTAATGGCTCTTTTGATCTAATTGTAATGGCATCCTTAGTGTCATTCCACTGGATGTGCTTTTCAATAATCAAATCATAATCATCCAGTAAATCATTGATTTCATCATTATCCGTTTCGCTAATCCCTTCTCTCAAAGGTTGAGCCCAATCAATATTTCTATCAAAAATAATCACTAGGTGATCAATAGATGGATTTGGAAAAGTATGTACATTACAATCTGCAATAGACTTAGCTACTTCATTATCTGTATATATCGTCGTAAGGATGTTGTAAATGTTTTCAATATTATCTTTAGGAATAACAATATTTAAATATCGTAGATCTTCTTGCTTTGATTCCATTCTCAAAGCTAGTCGAGCTGCATCTCTTTTAAACTTACGAGTTAACTTTCTAGGAATTGAAACTTGCCTGTCTGCTGTCTTTACTTTTTCAACCTTCTCTGTTGGATCCTCTTCACTGTGACCAACTAACATAGCTAATTCTTCCTGTGCGAAAGAAACAGATGCAAAAAGCATCAAAGCTACTGAGACAGACATTTTTGGAATTAAGTTAAATTTCATTTTCTGTTTAATTATATACCTAAAACTATAGGAATTGCAAGTCATATTTTTAATCGATAATTTCGATTTGTGACATTACAAAGCCAGGGAATTGCAACTTTAATTGCTTTTAATGAAATTTGGTACGTATTTTTTGTGACAACGGCATTCTTTTACTTAACAGATTTTTAACTGCTAGCTTAGAATTTACTGTGGATGGTTATGTTGTTGGAAAATACAGTTGAATTAACTGTCTACTCTAGATTATACAAAAAGGTTGCCGTTTTTACATTGATTTGTTAAAAACAGCGCTATTCTCTGTAATATGATATGGTCTTTAATTAAAAGAGGTAATTATCCCGATTTAAATTTGAGGTTCTTATACCTAAACCCTGCAGGGGTCTCATTCTTTTACTAAACTCAAAATGGTAATCGCACTAAACTTGAACCTAATAATTAAAAATCGTAGCATTTCACACTTTTACCTCCGCGAATACGTCCTCCTCCTCCCAAGCCTATATTAAATGGGTTTACTTTTACAGCAAAATAAATATCAGAGCCTGTGAAATTCGATTTTCCAATAAAACTAGTGAGGTTTTCGGTCCCTATAGAAATGAAAGCCAATCGTATCGCAGCTCCAACTCTTAATTTTTGATAATTATATAAACTCACAGGCAAGGCTGCACTTAGCCACCGATGTTCAAACCTCGGCGTAATAGCCAATAGGTTTCCTCTTTTGATTGCATTCTTTTTAGAAGGCATCCTTTGAATCAAAGTGGCATTGACAAATACATTTGGAATAACATTATAATCTGCTTGTAAACTCAAAGCTCCTGGTAACCAAATATCAAAATTTCGACCTTGCAAACTAGCTCCTGGCGTTCCAATGGATTGCTCACTTAGCATTTCTAAAACATCATCCACATCTTCAACATTATCATAATCTCCAAAAGGAATTGAGAAACTTGTTATTCCATCAATCTTGTGACTTTGAGCATCTTTGGTAAAATTGATTTTTCCAATATCTAATAAAGCTGCTCCAAATTTCCATTGGTAACTTTCTCCTTCATATCCATCAATAGTGAAAACTGCTCCGAGATCTATTGCTACTCCTCCCCCATTTCTACTTAAAGAAACATCTTCTCCTGTTGCATTAGAAGTCGTCAAACCATATTCAAAATCTGGGTTAGAAAATGCTAAAGTATCTCCAGGAAACTGAGTCAAACCGAAGGATTTATTATTATTCATAAAAAATGCCTCATAACCATTCAAGAATTTTAAAGAACCTCCTACATCTAAATTTCCTGATGCCATCTCAATTCTTCTTCCATAATTTATTCCTAATTCACTCCAAGACATCCCTGCTCCAATAAATGGTGCAATTTCAAACTCCTCTCCAAAAGCCTGACGATCAAAGAAATAGTAATTGAGTGCAGAAGGAATTCCTTGTGCACTAACCGCTGTTCTAACATTCGTAAAAACACCAAAAGTATGACCGCTTTCTAATTTCACAGAGACAGAAGGGCCAAGAATCGTTGCGCTACCATTCAAATATTTTTTCTTACTATCGTCATAAAAATCAACAATCAACATATCTGACGGATACTGACTTTCACTAGTATAATTAGAAGCAACATCTCCATTCGGCGATAATCGAATAATTTCAGAGATATTTGTATTGTAAATAAATCCATAGTTTGTTTGGCCAAAAGCTCCTGCACCAACTAGATTTATATCCCATTTAAATGCACCTGTTAAATTATTCGCTGGGTTAAGCGCCAAGCTGTTTACACCAGAATATGATTCCAAGCGTAGACCTAATTGTTCTTGCGAGAAAGATGATTGGATAAATAAAAATGAAAACGCTATTAAAGCAAAGCCCTTTAAAACTCTCATAATGTGTGTCTTTTAATGTTCAAGAATCAATAGCATGAGTTGACCAATAGGTTATTTTGCCAGACCTGATCAGAATTACTCAAACTAATTTACAGGGGGATACTTTAAGAAGGGAGCACAATGACTAGTATTTTCAAAAAGTATTCCGCATTAATAAAATGAGTCTTTGCAAAGTCAATTTAACGGGTAATATGGGTAATTTTAGAGATTGGGAATTAAGACGAAAAGGGCTTTAGAAATATTGCGAAGGAGAAGAGGTATTTGGAATTAAACTCTTTTACTACAAGCTGGAGGAATACTTAATTTATTAGTTTATTTGAGGACAAATTAAGAAGCTTCTCTTTATTCAATATCATATTTTTTGAACCACATGAGGTAACATTAGAGTACAGAATTTGTGATTTGGAATTTAATTTAGATTCGTTATTGAATGAGTTTTCGAATGTGGATTTCCGTTGTAATCATCCAGCTTTTTTTGATTAAAGGTTTAACCAATTGAGAATTTTTGGGAGGAAGATAATTAAACCAACGATAGCAGCAGCGATAGCTGTCAACAAAACTGCGGCAGCGGCAACGTCTTTTGTTTTTCCCGCAAGCTCATTATAATCTGGCGAAACCAAATCGGTGAGATACTCTAATGAGGTATTAAAAGCTTCGGCACTTAAAACCATTCCGATAGCGAAAACGACCAAGCACCATTCCATCGTATCTATTGAGAAAAAGAAGCCCATACCTACTGCAAAGACTGCAGCAATCAGGTGAATAATAACATTGGGTTCAGATTTGACAAAATGACTAATGCCTTTAAAAGCAAACTTGAAACTTTCAATACGCTTTCGTAACATTTTATAAAGAGGAATAATTGGCGTTAAACTGATAAGCTCCTTTCACTCCCAAATGTCCTGCTTCTGTATGTTCCATATCTTCAAAATGAATACATTTCAATTGATTGGAATAAAAGATATGATCAGAAGGTAACTGAAAGATAGAAAATGAGCCATTTGAATTTGGGAAGAACCCACGTCGGCTATCACTTAGATTTGAAACCGATCTGAAATCCTGAATTTCATAGGACCATGGAACAGCATTATAGTCTCCCATAGTAATGACTGGGCAATCAGACTCGTTAGAAAAGGAAGCTATTCGACGAAGATGTTTTCTAAGTTTTTGATAATCACTTGTATAAAATGGTGGTAAGGCATGTGATGTAATAAAGCAAATCTCCCTGTTTGATTCTTCCAACTTCAAGGTTCCAAAAATATTAGGAACGTTATCACATACAAAAGTATCTATATTGCTAAAAGGTAATTTCGAATAAATTGCTAATCCAAAAGGATCAAAACGAACAACAGTTTTAGAATATGGATATTTTTCAATTAAAGATTCTTTTAAAACAATGCCCCAATCAGGAGTGACTTCTTGAAGAGAAATCAAATCTGCATCTGCTTTTAATATTTCATCAATAATGAAATCATAATCATCAGAAGCAGAAACATTAAAATGAGCGATGCTTATTGCTTCTTCATTGCTTGGTGCTGCTAAAGCCAGGTCGCTATTCGTTGTATATTTTAAAAATAGACATAGACCAGCACAGCAAGCGAAACTGGTAAACATCAATTTATAACTCTTAAATGATAGAAAAATTAAACCTAGCGCGAGATAAGATAACATGATTTGAACTGCAAATCGTGCACTCATTTTAAAAATAAAAAAATCGGGAGGAAAGACACAAACCAATGCTCCGAGGATAATCAGAACACTTAGTGATAGGTGTATGTATTTTAAATTTAAGATTTTCGTTATCATAGTCGATCGCAAAGATAAAACTTTTTACAATATGTACGTAAACGTATACTACTTTGGACTTTAAATCTTCACTTCAGTCACAATTTTACTACATAAATACTTGATTAACAAGTTTTAATGCTTTTATTAAATATTTTTTTAATATAATAAATCAAGAACGACCTCATTGGTTTAGCACTTTTGTTATTACTCCACTTTTCTAACCTTGCTAAAACTGTCCAGCTACCACCAAAGTCTTTTTAATTTGCTGCACTTCACCATCAGCTTTAAATATTTCAATCCAGAGAATATAGATACCAATTCTAGCTTTGGTCCCATTATCTGTATCTCCTTCCCATTTAAAAGTACCATTACTTGCCAATGTTTGATTTTGTATCAACCTCTTAACTAATCTACCATTTGCATCAAAGATCTGAATATTCGCTACCCAGCCTCCTTGGCTAGCATTATAATTAATCAATAAGAAATCTTCAAAGCCATCTCCATCAGGAGAAAGAGTATTATTTGGTATTTCAAAAATATTTTCTGTCGTTCCTTCATTTTCAAAATATTGAGAATTCAAATAAGTAGGTGTCGCAAAACCTGCGGTCTCTGCTGCTGATTGCCAATTCGCAGGATCTTGTGTTTCTCCATTAATATTTATTCTTTCTAAAGAAACACCTTCTTCATTATCCAATAATGCATTATGAAAATCTCTGGTGTATTTTAGTTCATCGATAACCAGTGGCCCTAAAATTTCTGGTCTAAAAATAACAACAGCATCTTCTACATTATCAAAAGAAGGTAAGCTACTTTGAATCAGTGCAGAAGGATTTTCAACCGTATACAGCTCCAGAATATTTTGAGGAGACGGAGTCAATACGACATAATCTCCTGGGAAAAATAAGTAATCTGTTTCTATTTCAATATTAGCATCGACATCAAGACCATCGTCATCTCGATCTCCTATATTCAAATCTCTTAGATTAAAAACCTTATTGGAACGATTGACTAATTCTACAAATCGAGCGCCTCCGGTTTGTGGATCATATAAAACTTCATTGATAATTATTTCTCCAATTTCAATAGTTTCCGAAAGCCCAAATCTTGAAGTATTTATATCTCCTACTCCATTACCGATACAATCTTTTAGATCCGCTTTTACACTGACTTCATAAATTACACCTGGTTCTAAATCTTCTACAAATTGTAAAAGAACGACATTAAAAGGAGCCAATAATTCAGCATCTAAAATCGTCAATCCATCCACTTCATAATTTGCAAGATCGCTTACCGTATTTTCATCCAATGCTTTATTAAAAAATAAATTGACCGCATTTTGCCCATTGGGAAATGCTCTGATCAAATCCAAAGTTGTTTCATCAGGTGTCAATTCAAAAACCGAATTCTGTTGTCCAGGTGTTCCTCCAACAGGATTTTCTGAGGCTCGCCAATTTGATTGAAAAGTACAAGGGTTCTCAGGATTTATCAATTCGATTGCCCATCCTCCATCTTGTTTATCATTATCCTGATACCAACTTTTATCATAATCTACCGAATGAATAACTTGACCGAATGGATCTCGTAATTCAAACTCATCTCCTTCATTTCCTAAACCAATAAAATTAGGAAGTGGCAAAGTATCTCCTAATATTCCAAACCCAATCACTCCAACTTCATATAAAGTAACATAGGAATCTGGCTGCAATAAATAAAAAGGTAAAATGATATTTGTTGTTCCGTTTATCATTTCAAAACCTTCGAGGTTAATCGTCTTGTTGCTTCGATTATATAACTCTACATATTCACTTTCGGGAAGGCCAAAAGAAGGAGAAAAATCTGGATAAAATTCATTGATTAAAATATCATAACGATTTGCTGGTTGTGCTAGAAAAAAACCAAACTCGAAATCTAATGGCACAATACTTACTCCTGAACAATCACTTAGTTGATTACTAATCGATAGCGTATAGTTTACTTGATCAATAAACAATGGAGCTTCAATCGTCAATAAAACAGATTGTAAATTCTCTTCCAATTCTGCATCAATTACTGCTCCCGTATTTGCAATAGAGTAGATAGAAGCATCCTCTGAAATTGAATTCATGGTCTCATTGAAAAACACCCTTAATTGATTTTCAGAAATCGCAATCACATCTAAAAGTAAAGGCGCTTCTGTGTCAGGTGTATTATTAAAAACAGAATTTTCTTGTCCCGGAGTTCCACCAATTGGATTATTCGAAGCTCTCCAATTTTGTTCTCCTTGGCAATATAAATTTGGATTCACTAATTCAATCGTCCAGCCTCCATCTGATTTATCTTCGTCTTGATAAGTTTGTGTTGTAAAAGACACTTTATGAATTTCAAGGCCATTATTATCATTTAAACCTGCATCATCTCCTCCATCATTTAAAGCAAATAATCCTGAGACGCCAATTACATTTCCAAAAGAAACGTAATCATTTACATCATCTTCATCACAAATAATTAGGTAGGATTGAGGAGCAAAAATATACGATGGTAAAATTTTAGAATTACTTGCATCAAAAATTTCATAGCCTTCTAAATCTATGGCTTTATTACTTTGATTATACAATTCAATAAATTCTGCATCTGGAAGTGAAGTGACTTCCGTATCAGGATTTGGAAATAGCTCATTGATTAAAATATCAAATGGAACAGCCTCCTCTATTAAAAAATAAGAAAACATTCCTTGATCATTTAGAATAGCATTGCCATTAACATCCTCAACTCCTGCTACTGAAAGAATATAATCCGTACCACTAGTCAATGTTGAAACAGATAAATTAACAATCGAAGGATCAACGTTTAAATTTGCAGCATTTATTGTCACTCCATTATCCAATGAATAATTTGTGATTAGCTCTGCCGAAGTTTGACCTAATGGTTCATCAAACTGGAGGCTGACCGTATTGGCATCTATTGCTGTTGTATTTAAAAGATTCGGAGGTGTTTCATCCTGAACAAGAGGACCTATGTTTACATCATCGAAATAAAATAAGTCTTTCCGAGTAACTCCGTATTTACATTTAAATCCAAAATAATCTCCACTCGAATAAGTATTATCATTGGCACTTCCTTCTGATTGAAAATTTGTACCTCCAGTATAA
Source organism: uncultured Saprospiraceae bacterium (assembly GCA_937921595.1). Lineage (GTDB taxonomy): Bacteria > Bacteroidota > Bacteroidia > Chitinophagales > Saprospiraceae > JAHDHW01. Next base: position 3,546 of record CAKZTD010000211.1, on the reverse strand, counting down.
TCTGCAAATAATTCCCAATTTGCATTGTTATCTCTTATTACCCGAACTCTCACCGCAGGTTCATTTGCTACTCCTCCCGGAACTCCAGCCAACAATGTTTCAAAAGAACTACCATCTTGTCTCCGTAATGCAAGACTATCTTCAGATCCTGACAAACCAATTTGTAAGTAATAACCATTCAGGTCTTCATTCAAATCTGGAGAATCGGATTGTAAATAAACTCTTAGAAAATTTGTGCTTGAAGGGTCAAATTCTAATCGAAAGAAAAATTCCCAGGTGGTGCTATCAGCCGTAGGCGCTGACACATAAACAAAAGATTCTCCAGCTGCAGTATCCATCAGCTGTAATTCAGTAGCAGCATTTACTTCGTATATATCTGTATTCCCAAACCAATCAGGATTATTCGGGAAACTTAAATCATCAAAATTATCCTGAAAATCCTGTGCGCTTATGGATGCACAACTCAATATTAAGAATATCCAAAAAAGGATCTTTTTCATTAACAGTAGTTTAATATGATTTTGAGTGTATCACTTCATCTGATTTTTATTAGAATGAATCTTTCCAAAGAAAACATCAAATTAGATGGGGCTATTAAAAAAATGATACAAATGTCAAATTATTTTGATTTCAAAAATAGCAATAAAATACAAATGCCCGTATCTTTGCACCTCACTTATCGTTATTATGCGATACGTTTATCACTTTATATTAATAATTGGGTTCTTTTACTAATTCCGTGTTTGAGACACAGCAATAAACAATATCAATACTTCCCTTCCTTTGGTCGCTTTTGATCTTATTTACGAATGTCCACGGAGTTTGTCAAAGAACGTTAAAATTTAAAATAACATGAGAGTTGCTATAGTTGGTGTTACAGGTTTGGTAGGAACAGTAATGTGTCAAGTATTAGAAGAACGTAAATTTCCAATCACTGACTTTTTACCGGTTGCTTCCCCTCGTTCTGTAGGGAAAGATATAACATTCAATGGTAAGACCTATAAAATCATTGGTATGCAGGATGCTATCGATCAAAAGCCAGATATTGCAATTTTCTCTGCTGGTGGAGGGACTTCTAAAGAATGGGCACCTAAGTTTGCAGCTGTAGGAACAACTGTAATTGATAATAGTAGTGCCTGGAGAATGGATAATTATAAAAAATTGGTTGTTCCTGAAATCAATGCCCCAGAGCTAAGCACATCTGATAAAATTATAGCAAATCCGAATTGTAGTACAATTCAAATGGTACTCGCTTTATTACCTATTCATAGAAAGTTTGGTATTGAAAGATTGGTTATTTCTACTTATCAAAGTGTATCAGGAACTGGTGTCGCAGCTGTCAAACAAATGGAAGATGAACGAAATGGCGTGGATGGTGAAAAAGTTTATCCGCATGTAATTGATAAAAACTGTTTGCCTCATGGAGGTGATTTTGGAGCAGATGGTTATACGACAGAAGAGGTAAAACTAGTCACCGAGACTAGAAAAATTCTTGGTGATGATTCTATCCAAATAACGGCAACAGTCGTAAGAGTTCCTGTTGTGGGTGGTCATTCTGAATCAGTAAATATAGAAACTAAAACTCCTTTTGAATTAGAAACCATTATCGCAGATTTAAAAGCTACTCCTGGTATAATTGTACAGGATGATCCTGCTAATAATATTTATCCAATGCCTTTACATGCGCATAATCGGGATGAAGTTTTTGTAGGTCGAATCCGACGAGATACTTCTAGGCCTAATGCTTTAAACATGTGGATCGTTTCGGATAATTTGCGAAAAGGAGCTGCTACCAATGCGGTACAAATTGCAGAATACCTAGTCGAAAATGCCCTAGTTGGTGCGAATATTGTGTCATCGTAATCTTCTCACTTGTCTAAAAAAAAGAATAAAACTTGAGGTTTATCTTTCAAATGTCTATTTTTAATAATAGATTAGTTTAGCTTTAAGAAGATTAATGGAGTCAGATGACTCTTTAATGCCTTGATATATAAATTAAAATATTACGTGTAATAATAGAATATATACCGATACGGGATTAAATTTTTAAAAAGTAAACCCTATTCTTATCGGTATACCCTCAAAACGAATGGTTTAGAAAACTAATAATTTAAAACCAATCGCTTTGAATACACTCACAGTTAATTGACGATTTTTTTACTAACGAAACTGAATTTCAATCATGAAAACCAAGCTAGTATTATGGGGAACAAATGCTGAAGAGCAAAAAATATTAATTGCTATCAGCCTGCGATCTCTTGAAAACAAGGTAGACATTTGGACCTTCCCCGAAAGTATTGTAACCGAAGAATTTGAAAAGAAGTTAATGGAAGATTGGCGGAATGGCAAGGATCTAGATTTTCTGGAAGGAAACACACATCTGGAAAGAGAATTATCGATTACAGACGGCTTACTTCCTGACGACATAAAAGTTAGTCGTGGAGATTTGATTCAAAGAGCTCAGGCAGAGTGGCATTTTGTGGTACTTTCCGCAAAATTAAATCAGGTGTATCAGGAAGAATATGCTGAGTTAAAAGAAAAGGTTGAACAACTTTCTTCTTATGATTCTCCAACCTGGGAATCTTTAAAAACATTTTGGAGCAAGGTGCAAAATCAAGTTAGAGAAAAAAATCTCTTTCGTGAGCATGCAGATCATTTGCGTGATGGCACCAATGCGCTTTTTACCAAAATGAAAGAAATGCGGAGTACTCTTGACGAAGAATTCAACAGTGTTTCGAAAGAGCATTTCGAAAAATTCAACGGCATCCTAGAAGGCATTGAAAAGAAAGTTTCGGAAGGAATGAATCTGACTGTTATTTTCGAAGAGCTAAAGAAGATACAACGAGATTTTAAAGAAACTCGTTTTAATAAAGAACATAGATCCAAGATTTGGCAAAAGATAGATGACACATTTAAAATAGTCAAAGAAAAGCGTTTTGGTAACAATGCTTACAATGAAACGACTCCATTAGATCGAATTCAAAGAAGGTATGATGGTCTGATGAATGCCATTCAAAAAATGGATCGCTCTATCAATCGAGACAAAGAGGATCTTGCTTTTCAAAATAGAAAAGTAGAAACTTCTGAAGGACAGCTTGAAGCACAAATCCGTCAGGCAAAAATAAAAATGGTCGATGAGCGAGTAAAGTCTAAGCAAGAAAAGCTTAATGACATGCTCAAAACAAAGGAAGAATTGGAAGCGAAGATAACTTCTTTAAAAGCCAAAGCAGCGAAGCAAGAAGAAATGGAAGCCGCTAAAAAAGCAGCTAAAGAAAAGATCGCTTCAAAAATGAAAGAAGCAGAAAGTTCAATCTCTGAAGAGGATTCTGAAAAAATCAAGAAAGCTGCTGAGGCACTCAAAGATAAAAAGGAGAAAGAAGAGAAAACTACTGATGAATCTTTACTTGGTGCAATTGGTGCTACTATCAGTGAAAGCTTAGAAGATGTTGTTGATACGATTAAAGCAGTAGCAGAAGTTGTTGGTGATAAGATCGAAGAGAAAGTTGATGAGATCAAAGATGACATGGCTAAAGCTCAAGAAGCTGC
>CAKZTD010000210.1 GCA_937921595.1 uncultured Saprospiraceae bacterium | reverse complement strand
GACGATCCGTTGGACCAATGGTTTGGTGGAAACATATAATAACCTTGATGTTAATCAATATATGATCGCTGTAGAAAACGAATCCTTGAGCGTCAGTAATTCAGATATTGAGACTGTAGATTTTAAAATAGAATTCTTTCCAAATCCGGTAAGTGCTGAACTCAATGTTTTGATTGAAAATGAAAAGACGCAGCACTTTGAAATCTACTGCTCAGATCTCAGAGGAAGAAATATCGACTACATTTTTTCTGGCGAAATGGCTCAGGGGAAACAAAGCTTAAAGTGGAATCCTTCGGTAAATACAGGAATGTATCTGTTGACAATCAGGTCTGAAGGATATATTCTAACGAAGAAAATCTTTGTAGAGTAGGAGGGGAGAAGTGTGGAGGAAATAAAAAAACGGTATTCAATATTAGTCTTTCGGATTCACCGAACACTTAATATTGAATACCGTTTTTTTAATTTTTAAAAGTAGAGAAGTTTTAAGAATTCAAAATCATTGTAGAAATCAAAAACTAGAACGATAGAACTATTTATATTTTTAACTAATAAAAAAATAATAGTTTTGAATTAGTTAATATTTAAATTGAATAACTAGTCTCATTTTGATTATTGTCCCTACTGAAACACCCGAATATAATCAACAATCATCCGTTGTGGAAAGACAGTCGAAGCATCCGGGCTTCCTGGCCAATTGCCACCAACCGCTACGTTAAAAATAAAGAAGAAACTTTCCTGGAATTCACTCAACTCTGTAGGGGTAATATCTGCAGCGCCATATTGGATGTCATCCATATACCATTTGATCAAGGACTCATCCCATACGATAGAAAAAACATGAAATTCATCAGCGAAAATTCCATCACTTAAAACGTGAGAGTTTCCGTAATTTACATTGTTGCCGTTATCTTTCCAGTGAATCGTACCATGAACGGTGTTGTCTTTATTTGGACCTCCAACCATTTCCATAATATCAATCTCTCCACATGAAGGCCAGCCAACAGTTGTAATATTATCACCCAACATCCAAAGTGCAGGCCATAAACCTTTACCTTTAGGAAGCACTGCACGAATATCTACACGACCATATTTGTAGCTCTTTTTGTTCTGTGTTGTCAATCGAGAAGAAGTATAATTGAAACCACTTTGGATTTGTTGTTTTGCTTCGATTACCAAATAATCATTTTGAACGAGAGAAACGTTTTCTGATTTGTAATACTGCAATTCGTTATTTCCCCATCCGCTACTTCCGTTTCCGATCTCGTAATTCCAGCAAGCTTCGTCTAGCGAAGTTCCTTGGAACTCATCTTGCCAAACCAATGTATAATCTGCATAAGTCTCTGGTGTAACATAGCCAGTAGTTGGAATGTCTAAAGGGTTTCCAGTTTGCGTATCATCATCCAGAATGGTAATGACCGCTTTTGCGTTTAGAATATTTGCATTGATTGGATTTAAAAGTAAGAATTCAAATCGCTCATCTGACTCCGCAAATTCATCGCCTTTGATTTCTATCTCAACGGTCTTCTCTGTTTCACCTGAAGCAAAGCTGATACTGCCTTCTACCGAACTATAATCGGAGCCGCTATTAGCAGAGTTGTCCACCGTTGAATAACTTACCACTGCTGTTCCTTCATTGGTGCCGGACAAACTAACGGTAATACTAATGTTGTTGTCGTCATCACCTTCGGTAATTTCCATGTCGCTGACACTAATGTTTGGTCGTTCAATACCTCCGCCACCGTCTTCGTCATCCTTGCCACAGGCAGTGATCAATAATATACTTGCAAAAAGTAGAGAAAGGAATTTTAAATTTTTCATATGGTATAAACTTCAAAAAGGTTAAATATGTTTAAAATCTTAGCGTTTAATCATTGTCGAAAAGTCGATTTATCTCTTCATTCCAATTTCTCTGGTCTTCTTTTGAAAAACCCTTACATAATCAATCTCCATTTTGGATGACTGGAAATTAGGATCAATTCCTTTTCTGCCTCCAAGATTTCCACCAAAAGCGATATTAAAGATTAGATGAAAATCTTTATCAAAAGGCCAAGCCATATGGCCAGTGCCTTCGTTTTTAAAACTAAATACCAAATCATCATCAATAAACACCTCGTACGAATCTTCTGTCCATTCTAGAACATAATTGTGGAAGGTTTTGTGTGCATCGGTAATTCCTAGGCTTGATCCTTTGTGCGTTCCCATGATGTGATTGTATGCACCAGTATGAGCTGTAGCTAAAATTGAATCCTGATTCCAACCAACATATTCCATGATGTCAATCTCTCCACTGTTAGGCCATCCTCCATATTCATTATCAGTAGGTAACATCCAGATGGCAGCCCAACTTCCTAAGCTTCTGTCGATACGAGCTCTAAATTCGAAGCGACCATATTTCCAGTCCCCTTTATTTTTAGTAACCAATCTGGCCGAAGAATAATCGCGAGTTTCCATTTTTTCTTTGCGAAGCTCAATCGTTAAATGGCCATCTTCAACTCTGGCATTTTCCAATCGGTCTTTAGTGTAGTATTGAAGTTCTTGATTTCCCCATCCGCATCCGCAAGGCAAATCGCAAGCATCTCCTACATCATAACCCCACTTTGTAGGATCAGGAAGTCCCGCATAATTAAATTCATCTGCCCAAACCAACTCGTATTTGCTGCTTTCTATTTCTACTTTAGGACTTTCTTGATCTTTGCAAGCTAGTAAGAAAATACCAAGGGCTAAAATGCTAATCGTAATAAGTTTTAATCGTAGCGTCATGATATTATTCGTTTTCAAAAGTTATAGTAAACCAACCGGGACTTGGAGATCCATCACATGGAGCGATAGGAGAAAGCAAAACCATTTCATCTTCAGAAATACTAACGATTTCATAAGTAGGTCCTGTGTCTTCAATACCCATCCAAGAACCTTCATCTAAAAGGATTTCAAATTCTGAATTAGCAGAACCACTAGGAGCGATTAGATAACTGACGTTTGCTGGTATCGGGTAATTCGGATCTTCTACAAAACCTTGGCAAGCTGAAAAAGTTACGCCACCATTTACATATTCATGAGCTCCACCTTCAAAGGTGAAACACCAACGGTCATCAATTTGTGAAGGGTCAAGTCCGGGAGAGTCAAACCATTCAGCAGAAAAAGGAACTGGGCCTACTTTTATAGAACTTGGTGCCTCAGAAAGTTTCCAGCATTTAGTCGTACAATCTCCGGTCAATAATACAGTCGTCGGATCGCACATCGCTTCACCGTCCTGATCAATCGTAATACTTTGACTACTACTCGATGTTCCATTACCTCCTTCTTTGGAAGCATGTAAAGTGATCGAGTAATTTCCCGCCGAAGGGTAAAATACAGTATCTCTAACAAGCGTCGATCTATTCGGCGTACCTCCCGGTAAGTCCCAAACATGATCGAAAAAACCATTAGCAGTTGAAGTGACAACAATGATATTTGGATTACTAGCCAATACTTCTAATTCAAAAGTTGGCGGCTCCGGCAGAGGACCTAAGTCAATCCCTGCATCTTCTTTGGGCTCGCAAGAGAAAATAAAACAAGCCACAAAAACAAAAATCAAATTTCTATATTTCATAAGTATCTTTTTTCTTAGTAAAAAACTCTTGTAAGTTTTCCCTGAGTCTATCGAAGGGGTAACTTGCAAGTTTGGAATAAGAGCAAGTTTGTAACTTGCCTCATCTGTAAAAAAAAATTAGTACCCAGGATTCTGAGTCAGCGCTCCATTAGTCGCTTGGATTTGAGAATCAGGAATTGGAAAGACATTATGAACACCATCTGTATATCCCAAACCTCCAAGTTCTTGTGATGCTCTTTTCGTTCTTACCAATTCAAAAAATCGGTGACCTTCCAAAGCAAGTTCTATTCGTTGTTCATGATAAATCGCTTCTAGTAATTCTGTACCTGATGCGGTAACATCTGGAAGAATATTTGCATCAGCTCCTCTTGCTCTTGCTCGTACTTCGTTCAAAGAATTTCTAGCAGTAGTTTCATCACCAGTTTTAAAAGCTGCTTCAGCATTCATCAATAAAACATCTGCATATCGAATCGCTCTGTAGTTAGAACCTCCATTAGGGTTAGGGTCACCAAAAGAAGCTTCGTCACTTTTGTTATTAAAATATTTTTTACAATAATAATCATGAT
>CAKZTD010000209.1 GCA_937921595.1 uncultured Saprospiraceae bacterium | reverse complement strand
GGTATCAATTTTTATAAATAAGCCTCTCTTCCCCGCATTTATATAAACATACTTTAATTCAAGTGCTGATGTCGAGATAAAAACTGGAAAATCCTTTTTCATTCCGATAGGAGAACAGCCTCCTCTGATATAACCTGTTAGATTCTGGAGATCTTTAACAGGAATCAATGCAATCTTTTTATTATTAGAATACTTTGCAAGTGATTTAAGATTCAGGCTTTCAGTACCTGGTAAAACAGCAATAATAATCCCTGTCTTATCTCCTTTAGCGACTAATGTTTTAAATACTGTTTTTACTTCTAACTGATTAGCTTCTGCAATTTTATCAACAGATAGGTTTTCCGAATCGTAGGTGTATTCCAATAAATCATAAGTGATCTTTCGCTGATCCAGTATTCGTATAGCATTTGTTTTTTTCATGAAAGTTTCAGTAGGAGAATCATCTTAAATAGAAAAACCCGCCTTGAATATGGGGAAAAATATAATCAAAGCGGGCTTTCGTGTGTAGTTAAATAAGGGAGTATGTTGAGAGCTAATAAGAGCATTAGCTGCTGATGCAAAAATAATGGCTTAGGTTCCAAAGAACAATAACAGAATAATGGTATTTTAATTTGATTAAAAAAATGAATATTATTTATTTAAATATATATAAATGGTAAGCGATATTGTTTAATTAAAAAAGAGAAACCCATCAAAAGATGAGTTTCTCTAAAAGAATTAAAGGGAGAAATAGTTTCTGTGAAGGGGATTAAACATCTCGGTACCGTAAATCTGCATAGTTAAGATTTAGGTTTTCCTGAACGATACCATCTTCTCGGTTTCTACTTACAGGAACTGCGACTTTTGCAAAACGCAGTAAATCCATGATGCCTCTAAAGGGTTGCCCAGAGCTTTGTTCAACAATTCCGTTTTTGGGAGACCAAGAAGCTTGGATACCATACAAACCATATTGTTTTCTTTGGTAGTATTTTAAAAACCCAATAAATGTTCGACCAATGATACAACTACCTAGAGGGCCAAGGCTGTTTCCTTTTCCTCGAACTTCTGCTTCTTTTAAAACATAATACCATAGTGGAGTATTTTTTAAAAAGCCACTGTCTTTTAATACCTGATTGAGCTCGGAAGAATTATTCTCTTGGAGTTCTTTGGCATCGAGTGGTTTTAGATTGCAAGTATCACAAAGGTGTTTTACCATAGCCTGGCCAGTAGGAATAGAGAGTAAGTATCCACGTAATAAATTTCGTTCTGTGAGGTGTCTCATGATTCTATTAAACTGAGCTTCACCAACATCCACTGTTGCTTTTTCGGCATCACTTAATAATTCAAAATCATTATTCCGCATATCTGAAAGTGGAAGAGCTATCTTTGTATCTATCTTTCTAGCAAAACGTTTATCGCCTTGATTAACCTGATCGGTATCAAAGAAACGTTCCCACTCAATGATCCAGTTGAAAGGCAAAGTCGTATTGATGGTTGGTTGCCCAGAACCTCTAAGTCTTTCTCCTCCTTTTCCTGTAAAGGCAAAAAGCAAAGAAAAATTTGCATCAGCTAACACTTCACCAGCACTGTTGTCGTCTAGACTGGCATCACCAAAATTTTGGTTAAAATCATAATTGTTCCTAACCATAGAATGCCCAAATCTATAAGCAGCCGTTGAAAACTCTAAAGGCATAAATGGTTTTCCATTTCCAAATTCATCAAAAATACTACTTGCATTTGAGTCCGCATATTCTGCAAGAATTTGCTGATAAACTTCCTCGTCTAAAATTCTTTTTAGAAAATCATTAACGATTAACCATTGATAATGACTAATGACTTCTTTTCGAGCCATATCAAAAAGTTGTCGATCATTTACAGTTGGGTGAATCTTTCTAAGCTCATCTACTGCACAATTGTGAAACTTCAACATTGCTAAATGAAATTGAGCGATAATAGTATTTTCATCATTTCTTCCATCTCCAATCAAAGCAATAGTGGAAGAGGCATCGTTTATTGAGCCATCATTATTTCTAGGAAGATCTCGTTCTAAACCTAATTCTGGATTTGGGACAGAACCAGGAATACCAAGGCTATCATCATTTTTAGCGATTTTAAATTTGACCATATCCGATGGATCGTATAGTCTAAACATTTCACCAAATGGTCCATTATTATCTCCGTATAAACTGTCCAAATCGAAAAACGGAGTTCGCATATTTTGAATGTCTGTAATGACTTGGTCTGGATTGATCGGAGAAAAATTATCTTCGGTAATACTAAATTCATGGGAGCGGTCAGTACCAGCGGTTATATCATGATCCAAAAATTGTCCCCAGTAAGTATAGCCTGGCGGGATAGAAGAATTTCCATTATCGGTGGTACTGCTTTCAGCATCGTCAACCATCAACGCAGCTAATTTTTTAAGATTGGCAATGGTTTCTTCTGACTGAGGCAATAGATCGTTTTCCCCCGGTTTACATAAATATCCAAAATCTCGGTATTGTTCAAATCCTTTCTTGTAAAGTGATTCTTTGTCTAAAAAACGATTGAAATAACAAACTTCTTTTTTTCTGGTAACACCATATTGATCTTTGTATTCTTCCTTTATGTAAGAAGCATGACTACCATGAAATGATCTTAAGTTTTTCTTGTCTTTTTTGTTTTCTTCGTTCATTTTTTGATTTTTTAGATTAAAAAAATTAAAATTGTTTAAGTATGAATTGATGTTTTTTTGAGCAAATTATAGTTAGCTTTTTATAATTCTAAAACGGTTTGCAAATAGATGTCTTCCATTTTTTGAACTAGTTCTTCAATGCGATCGTAATGAAATGGCATGACAAATTCCTGAGCACAATTTTGATCTTCTTCTCCTTCTATAAATGTTGAAAGTCGTTCAAAGTCTTTTAGGCCACTTGATAAAAACCCAATACACTTTCCATTTTTCTTTAGAAAAACTGGACTGCCAGAGTTGCCTTGAAAAGCATCTAATGAGCAATAAAAGAAAGGGGAGTAGTCACCATAGTAATCGAGTAGGTCAGTGATGGTTCCATTTGGTGTTATTTTTAATGGTAAGCCTAAAGGGTATCCTACCATAAATATGGAATCACCAATTTCTAGATCACTACTGGTATCAAATTGCTTAATGATTCTTTCTTGAGGAATAGACTTATCTGCTCGAAGTAAACTAAAGTCATTCTCATAGAAGTCGTTCCCTTTGATCAGTTCTACAGGTTTGAAAACCAGGTCAACGGAGAATGTATCTGAAAAGGTAGAATCGGATGTCATTTTATAATCAAATACCCAATAATAATCTTGATAAGTATTTCCATTTGAAAAACTCAAACAGTGATTTGCTGTAGCAAGAATATCATCTGTAATGGCAAAGCCAGTACACATAGAAATCACAGGTTGAGTTTCAAATCTAGTTTCGTCGCATATTGGAAGGTATGCTCCTTGGAGACTAATCTCTTGTGTTTCCAGTTTTTTATAATTGATGAGTTGATAGGTAGAGTCGTTGATTTTCTTTAAACGATCTTTGTGTATGATCGCCATTGCCTGATCAATTGGTTTTAAAAATGCTGCTTGTTGAACAGCATTGTCGTATGGTTCCATTCTATCATCTTCTCCGATGATCGTGAAAATGATAATGTGGGTGTCTTTTGGCATTACAAGATCATCAAATGGGAATTTTTTAAAATCAAGTATCTCTGGTCTTTTCAAAGGGACAGAATCCAAAAGCCAAGGGTTTGTTTTGTTCCGATTTAAATGATTATAAATTAAGGGGTCGGTTGTTGATAATTTGCGAAAATCCGAAGTAGTATTGATTTTATTTTTGTCTTGTATAGATTTTACTTTTTTACTGGTTTCTATAATTGTTTTGTCTGATTGATACAAATATTTATTCAATTTGTATTGTATAAGCGCTGTCCTTTTTTTTAGTGTTGGAAGTTGGATACTCGAAGGATGATCGATAGAGCTGATCTTTTTCTTTAATTGCTTTTCGAATTTTTTTCTAGAACCATAATGTTCAAGTTTAGGCTTTTGATGATAAATGGAAGCAATATTTTTGTTTTTTATTTTTAGATTCGGTACATCTAAAGTCGATCTGTTTTTTGAAAGTAATCGATTGTTTACTGAGATTGAATTATTATAATAATTGGCAGTTTCTAATTCTAAAAAAAAGAGATTATCCATAAATTGTTTTAGCTCAATTTTTTGCGTAGGATTTAAAACACGGAATTCCTTCTCTTGAGAGAGTAGATAATAATAATATTTCTTTTGCTCGCTGGTCGTCTGGTCATACCCGGAAATCAAATCGATAATGAGGCTGTCATTTGAATTTTTTTCTCTTAAACCTGGAATGGAAATAAATTCTTCATTGAAATATTTTGAATTATAATTTGGATTAATTTTGACTGTATCTTTTCCTTTTAGAATGGATCTCTGAATAATAGATTCTTGTTCTCTTTCAGTGGGGATCTTTTCACTTTGATCGATATCACTGGTACAACTCAAAAAGATCCTTCCAATCAGGCAAAGGGTAAGAAATAAATAGATATAGATTGATGTTTTCATGGTTATAAATCTAAAGGTTTTTGAAAAGCGAGATATGCACTACCCCAGGTATGAGTCCTTGATTTTTGTCCATCGAATTCTGCCGTCCTTCCAGTCAAAGCATATCCAAAATTTAAGTAACCTATATTGAGCGCTATTCCGGCATCATAAGTGAAAACGAGTGGTTTGATTTCGGAGTAAGAAAACCGATGTTCTGAATGTCTAAATTGTCCTTGCAAAGCAGCATTATATAAAAACAGATTGGTGTTGCTAGAAGCAAAAAGATATAGTTCGAATTGCTTCCAAGCTGCTTTTCTTTTCTTCTTTTTCAATGCTTTCTTTTCCTCCGGAGTATTGGCAATAACGTTTTTAAATAGAGAGACTCCTTTGTTTCCAATTCCTGCAATTCCATTTGCTCCATTTGCTTTCAAAAATATTTTTGTTCTGATTAAGCCTAAACGCATATTGACACCGGTATTAAAATAAGTGTAATAACCTAAGCCAAATCCTACTTGATGTGTCATTTGAAAAATATGGTTGTAAGCTTTTACTTCTTGATCATCATTGTTCTTTCTTGCTTTGTGAAAATCCAATAAACTGCTAGTCATATTTACACGATATAATAAACTCGGTTCTCCTCCGTCAGAGATTTGGTTTGGCCAACCAAGCGGGATTGGACGCCCATTAGGATTGGTTTCTAAAAGTTTTTCATGGATATAAGATTGAAGTTGTTCGCCTAGTCTTAGCCCAAAAATATTAAGTGTGAAATCACTGGTAATGACTTTCCATGGACTTTTGATATTGGGTCTTGCCGTCTGTCTGATAGAGGTTCGTTGAGAATTGAAAAACAGAAAAGAAGAGAATGGTCGATCATCTTCGACTACTTCTGTTGTTCCAATTTCGAAAGGAGTAAAACCAGTACCTCCCAAATTGAAACTGAATAAATCCAGACGTTTGCCTCGATTGAAAGTTGTAAAATTGGAGGAGTCTATATTTAGAAGTTTATCAATGAATTTTCTTGGTTTAGAAAGAATGAATACCTTCTCAGATAAATCTCCATGGAGAGAAAGAACAATTCCCTGTGTGTAATTTTGATCATTGTTAAGATCCCAACTATCAGGGATAAATAGATCCTGATCAATGACTAAAGAAGTCCCGGTATAGTTTTGGGAAAGGAGTATTGAACTATAAAAAAAGATGGAGATAAAAATAATCAATGTTTTCATATAGATTAATTTTTTGGAGTTAGTCGTGTTCGTGAAATCAAATTGAACTCCGAATAGGGGAGCGTTCTTTTGAAATTATTTTGAACTTAGTTCCAAATTAATCTTCTTCTTTCTTTTTATTAAGGAGAATGAATAAAGGCTAGTTGTTACTTAATGAAGTGTAAGTATGAACGAATGAAGTCTATTGTATAATAGGTAAAAATACTTCGATCCTCGTGCCAGACGGTTTTTTGTCTCGGTCAAAAAGGTCAATGATTTGAATGTTATAATTTCCCGGATAAGTTTTCTTTACAATTTCTAGTCGTTCTTCGATAATTTGAAGCCCTCTAGAGGTGTGCTCTCGGCCTTTTTGATTATTGAGTATTTTCGATTTATTTCTTCCAACACCATTATCTTCGATAGTACATTTTAGCAAATTATTTTCTTTGTTAAAAATAATGTCTATTTGCCCTTTTTCTTTTTTATGAAAAAGACCATGCTTGATCGCATTTTCAACAAACGGCTGTAGTAACATTGATGGGATTTCAAATTCATAAGTATCTACTTCTTGCCCCACCATGATTTGGTAGGTGAAAGGAATACTAAATCTTCTAGATTCAATTTTGAGATATAATTCTAAAAGTTCAATTTCTTTTTCAAGAGAGATAAAAGCAACACGACTATTTTCTAAAATCATCCGCATCAGTTTGGCAAATTCACTAACGTATTCAATAGAACCTTTGACTTCCTTCCTAATGATTAATCCGTTAAGTGTTTGTAAACTATTGAAAATAAAATGCGGATTCATTTGTGCCCTCAGAGCAGTCATTTTATTTTCTGCAGCTCTGGTTTTTAACGCAGCTTTTTCTTTTATTTGATTGATTCGATATTTGTATGCACCATAAATAATACTAGCTAGTAATAAGGCGGCTAGTAATATAAACCACCATCTTCGATAGATTGGAGAAAGGATGGTGATCTCCAGTTTTTTCTGGATAGGTCCCCAAACTCCATCGGCATTGGTGCTTTGTACTAGAAATTGGTAGGTTTTATCCTGGAGGTTGGAATACCGGGTAAAACCCTGTTCTCCTTTTTTTAATAAAACCCATTGTTCGTCCTCTCCTTTTAGTTTATATCTTAATTGGACCGACAAAGGATCGCTGTAATCAATTCCTACAAATTCGAAGGATAAAGTATTGTCTTTATATTCTCTCGTTATGTTTTTTATCTGACTAACATTAGAAGTTTTAGTGGAATGGCAAATCAAATCATTAGCTGCTTCATCATTAATTTTTATATCTGTGATCTGTACGATAGGCGCATAGTCAGAAACGGTTAAACCTTTAGTCTGGATTTTGGTGATCCCTTGATCTCCACCAAAAAGAAGTGTTCCATCTTGCATCTTTATTGCTGCGTTCAGATTGAATTTTTTAGATTGGGTTCCATCAGAAAGAGTGAAGTTTTGAAAGCTAAGGTTTTCTGAATTGAAAAAAATTAAACCTTTAGGAGTACCCAGCCAGAGATTATCTTTTTCATCTCCTAACATAGAATGGATACTTCTGTTTTGGATGCTTTCTGATTTAAAAATAGTATCTATTCTTTCATTTGTTATATCGACTTTAGCTAAGCCTAAAAAGGAACTAATCCATAATTTTTTATTGTCGGTTTGTTCGTGATATCCTGTGATATGGCCTTTGAAAGGGAGCGTGTAATTGAAAAGTAGAGTATCACTTTTTATTTTAAAAACGCTAATATCAATATCATTTCGACCAATGTAAATATTGTTATAACTGTCCTCGAAAATACTTGAAAAAGAGGCTGTGGGAGCCAGTATGTTGAGGAGCTGATGACTATTGTTTTTTTCAATAATTTTATAAACACCATGCTCGTCTGAACAAACCAAAACATCCCCGTTTTGTAAAAGAATTAAATCTAAAAGATCTTGTTCCGTTTCATTTTCTTGATTAGGTATCTTTTTAAAAACACTATTTTTTGTATCAAAAAGTGCAAGGCCACTTCGTGTACTTACCCATAGCTTACCTGATTTGTCTTCCTGTATGTCGGTCACCCAATTATTTGGAATTTGAATCTTAGATTTTGACTTTGAATTATTTTTGAATTGAATAAATTTATTTCTGTTTTTATCTTTGAAGAATAATCCTTGAGTTTGAGTTCCATAATAAGAATTGCCTTTTCTGTCTGTAAAAAAGCAAGTGTAAGCATAATCCGTATTGCCTTTTGAAGTAGGCTCAATAGAGGAAGATTTAAATTTGGACTTAGAGGGGTTTGAATAAGCCAATCCACCATTCATGTAAGAAATCCAAATATGGTTTTGATGATCGATATTAATGTTTGCAATTTCTCCAGCAGGAATAATGGTGTTGTCTAAGTTTTTGATTTTGACCGAATGAAAGGTTCCTTTGTTTTTGTCAAAAAATTGGAATCCGCGAAGAGCTCCCCATAAGAGTAGTCTGTTTTTTTTATAAGGAGTAAAAAAACAATTTCCACGTTCATCATCATCGATGATATCCCATGTTTTTTTCTCTCGATTCCATAGGATTAAACCTTTATTAGTGCCCACCCAGGATTGATCATTTGAGGTGTGAATATCATTAATGGAGATTTCAGGCATTGTTGTAAGAGAAGCATCAAACCAATTTTTTTTACGAATTAATTGACCATTTTCAATTTCCCAGTATTTAAAATTACAAGTAGAAATATCTCCAGAACCATAGAGATATTTTACTTGACCATCCCTTGTAGTATCGACGAGTATATTCTGGGCAAAGCAAGTATCTATAAAATCTAGGGTAGATTCTGGTTGATAAATGTTGTAACGATAAATTTCATGGTCGGCTTTAAACCAAAGAAAAGTATCCCGTTCCAGAAAAAATGCTTTGCAAGATTCTGATGTTTTTTGTTCAGGGCCGATTTGCTTAAAATAAGATTTGAAATCATCGCTGCCCCTTTGATAAGACTGAATACAACTTCCTGTTGAAAACCAGAGATTTTGATTTTTATCTTCAAAAAATGGACTCTGAATATCATCATCGAATAAAGCAGTACTGTCTTCTTGATCGCTATGGTATTGTTTGAATCGAATGCCGTCAAAGCGATTGAGGCCTGTAGTAGAGCTAATCCACATAAAATCTTGTTGATCTCTATGAATGTAATAATTATAAGAAGAAGAGAAATCAGGATGGTTATCTAAGCTATGAAACCAAAGTTGACTTATATCTTTATTCGTCGTTTGAGAATAAGAAGTGAATGCCATAAAAAAGAAAACAGGTAGAATGAAGATTCTACCCGAATATACTTTATGGTTGAAATTGAGAGAAGGTTTCAAATTTTATTTTTTCGAATGAAAGTTATTTTTTTCTTTACTTTATTAATAATCATGGCTCCAGTATTAGGGTCTCGTTCAACCTTTTTGACTTGGGGAGTTTTGATGATTTTTGCAGCTTGCGGTTTTTTATTCGAGAAAGTTATTTTCTTATTACCTCTGTTAGGAGTTGGGACTCCATTCGTATTCAGGGTTTGTTTGATGACCATTGCTCCATTATTGAGATCTCTGTCTACATTTTTTACCTTTGGTTTTTTGGATGGAAGTTTTTCTCCAGGCACGATCAAGACTAAAGGATTTTCATCTTTAATTCGCCGAATTAAAGAAAGAGAAGGAGCAAAGAAATAATCACCACCAAGTAATTGACTTAATGCGTTTTGTTTTTTAATTGGTTTAAAATTATTTTTGTCAGAACTATTCCATTTTACAGGAATATGAAAATCTTCATTGCTCACTTTAGCAGTCAATATATCTTTCCCTGATTTTCGACCATTAGGAAGATAAGAATCTCTATGCATCCATTTCTGAACAATGAACTCGAATTGCTTTTCAATATGGCTTTGGAAAGAAAGAAAAAGAATACCTACTTCTGTTTGATCTTCCTTCAGGATTTCGAGTCTATCTTTATCTTTTACGGATAAAAGCTTTTCAATATTGTTATTAACTTCTGCGTAAAGCATTCCGCGTCGATGAATTGTTTTATCACTGTACGGCGTTTTTTCAGTTCTCGGGTTTACTTTTCTAATGTGTGTATGATATGGACAACGAGATCCTAGCGCATCGTCTTGTCTCTTATTGCTATCTATATCTTTTAAAGATTCTTTGTAATCAAAATCATAATGTTGATTTGATTTAACCCTTTTGTTGATTTCATCATCTTGTAGTGTCAATGGAGCACCATCCGTGAACCGTCCGATGATATAAGCTTCTGAAAGTTCTTCTCGATAATTTGGTGCTTTAGGTTTAGGTTTGTCGATAACATCTATGATGCTTTTTTTAAGCATATCAAAAGCTTCATAATTCTGACTCATCTTAAGGAAGACAAGATAGCTTCCTGCACTTTGTTTATGTTGGCCTCCAGGGTCTTTAGTGATAATAGACTTTAAATTTGGAATGTTTCGATGAGGAATTGCTTTATCAGTGGTAGAAAAAAAATAAGGTCCAGAAATTCCATCTTTAAAACCAAACCATTCGGTAAGGTTTTTCTTTTCATTTCTCTTGTCAGTTTTAGGACCTTTAAGAAATCCATACTGACGTTTACAAGTACCAAATTTATTGATTTTACGTATAGCATTGGTAACTTTTTTGCTGAGCTCTTTAAGGTCATCATGAGCGATTAACAAAATGGCATCATGCTGAATTGTACTAGTTTTTGTATGAAATAATTCAGATTTTGCGGTATCAAAAGTAGAAGTGATTTTGTTAGTAAGTCCCTTCCAGAACGCGGAACATTTTTTAGGAGCGAGATGTAGGATGTTAAGGAATCTATACCCAGATCGAGAAAGGTAAAAACATTGAATCTCTTTTTTCCAATCCTTTTCTTCACGTTGAATTAATTGATCTTTTGCGGAAGTAATAGTTAGATTACTGATCCAGTCGCTAGCTTTATCTGGATTCATCCTTTTGTTAAATTTTATAAAAATGTGGCAAGCGAAATTACGTTTGTGATGCTTGAGAATATTTGCTTGCAGATCTTCCAAAATACCAATCTCTCCATGGGGAGGAACAGAGAAATCTCTAAAATTAATAGCGGGTTTATTTAATAAGCCTTCAAACTCTACCAAAGGGTATGATGTATTATTATCTGCCATGATTACATTTTAATTTAAAACGCTAAAAATAAATTTGAATAGTTTTTTAAATGAATAGAACTTAGAACCAGTTCGAAAATTATTGTCGATGGCGAAAAACCGGAATTTAAGGCTCTGAAGAAGTATTTTTGTCTTTTCATAGCCTTCGCTATGGGAATACAAAAATGCGAAATCAGGTTCTTAAAGTGCGATTTTGTAGCCCGATAAAT
Source organism: uncultured Saprospiraceae bacterium (assembly GCA_937921595.1). Lineage (GTDB taxonomy): Bacteria > Bacteroidota > Bacteroidia > Chitinophagales > Saprospiraceae > JAHDHW01. Next base: position 14,543 of record CAKZTD010000209.1, on the reverse strand, counting down.
AAAATTTAAACAGGTTCTTAGCTAGGAGAGTCGTTTTTGAAACGTTCTTCGAGCGGTTTAAAATAAGGCGGACATTTTACAATCACCATTCTTCTTAGCGTTAATGCGGTCGTGTCGCCACTCATTAAAGCGGTTAGTTCATTTCCTTGAAAAATGACATTTCGTTCGACAATAGTTTGAGGGTTTTCTTCATTGACTAAAAGTAAGATGTCTTCATGCCAGTATTTAGGACTACCATCATCAAATCCTCCGTTTCCAGCATCAAATTGATCGAGTTCTTGTACTCTCGTAAAAGCCATAATAAAGTTTTTAGGGTTAGTTAATCAAATTGTTTTTTATAGGTTCTTGGAATATTTACACTAAAGTTATTTTAATAAAAAAGTATTTTTTAAGTAAATGAACAAAGCAACCTTTTTAACTGATTAAGCAGGTGTCTGAACGAACGAAACATTTTTATACTATAAATTTCTTAGTCTTCTCAATAATTCATCTTTTTTGTTTGTAGAAACAGGAATAAGTGTTCCATTATTCATTTCTAAAGAGCCACCGTCAGAATGTAAATAACGAGCTACATGATGTAAGTTAACCATGTAGGATTTTTGGCATCGCATAATATTGTAATCATCTAAATCCTGATAAGCTCCCAGGTTTTTTGAAACCACCACCTCACTACCATCTACTAAATTAAAAGTAGAATAATTCTTATCCGCTTCTAAATGAACGATATGTTTTAGTTGAACAAACTCTATTGATTTTTGAGTGGATAGAGGGATTCTAGATTCTTGTTTTTCTAATGAAGATAGACCATTCTGTAAAGAGACTTTTAGCGCTTTCAATTTTTTAAATTCCTCTTTTACTCCTAATTCCTTTTTTGCTTTTTCAATAGCTTTGACAAAATCATCAGGACTAACAGGTTTTAATAAATAATCTAGCGCATGATGCTTGATCGCTTCAATAGCATATTGATTATATGCGGTGATGAAAATGACATCAAAATTTATTATCGCTACTTTTTTGAGTAGCTCAAATCCAGTGAGACCTGGCATTTCAATATCCAATAGAAGGAGATCGGGAGGTGTTTTTAAAATGGCTTCTAAACCTTCCAATGGATCAGTAAACTTTCCAGTGATGTTTAGCTCAGGAGTGTAGAGTTCTACCAACGAAGCGATGTATTGAAGACTCTCAGGTTCGTCATCAATTAAGATAAGATTCAGCATGTTTATTCAGTTTTGCTTCACTAATATAACATTTTAATCTCTTTTTATTTAAGGCTGAGGTATAATCACTATTGGAGAGGCAATAAAGCTTTTGGTATTTTTCAATTATAATCCAGATTGGATTAATAGATTGTTGATATAAAATTGTTTAGTGACTGAAGGGAAACGACCATTTGAATATATTTAGATTTTTATATTCGGAATTATTTTGTTGCTAAATAAATAAGGCCAAAATATCCCTACTTTTGATAAGTAAATTGAAAGATTCAATAAGGCCAAAGTTTATCTATCGAATCCCCATTTTTTTGGATATGGCTATCCTATAGGCTGCAGATTAACACCTTTACGAATATTTATTCATGTCCCACGAATATTTCCTCAAAGCCACCGGAAATAGATTCTTGATGTTAGTATGTTGGAAGAATGCTCATTGTGCTTTTTAACATGACAAATAAATGTATATATTACTTCCTATAATGATCTCTTAAGAAGCAAACATAATATTAAGAATAGGTTAAGAATTAAAACCACTAATGAACTTTATGAAAATCATCAATAGACTTATTTTATGTTTCTTTTTGGCTTTTTCGACCACTGCTTTAGCACAAAATGTGGTCATAGATAGTTTAGAAAATGAACTGCAAAATCATTTAGAAAAAGATAGTGTCCGAGTAAATCTGTTAAATGGCTTGGCCTCTGAATTTCGTAGGAAGGACATTGCAAAAATGTTGGAGTATATTAATAAGGCTGAGACATTGGCTGAAGACATTGACTACATCGGAGGAAAAGCCTTAGCGATTTACTTAAGAGGTGTAGCTGAAATGAACCAATCAAATTTTGATAAGTCAATTGTGCAGATCAACAAAGCTAAACAGTTTTATACAGAGCTTGATGATAATAAAGGAGTATCTAATTGCTTACAGATTACTGGTTTAATTAATTACTATCAGGAAAACTATGATCAGGCGATTGAGTATCTTAAAATGTCCAATCAAATGGATAAAGACTTAGGAATTACCAAAAATATACCAAACAATCTGGCAAATATTGCTAATGTATATTCAATCATGGGTAACTATTCTGAAGCAATGCTTTACATAGAAGAAGCAATCAATAGTTGTGCAGAAAAAGGAGATGAACGTATAATTGCTAATTGCCATAATAATATGGCAACAATATATAGTGAACAGGGAAATTACCAGCTTGCTCAAGAACATATTATTAAATCAATATATAAATTTGAAGAAATTGGCGACTCTCTTTCTATTGCAGCATCACTATTTAATATTGCATACATTTATCAAAATCAGGAAAATTATGAAAAGGCACAAGAATACTTTGAGCAATCTCTAGCTATTAGTAAGAAATTCAATGACAACAGATCAATCGCACGTGCAAAAGGCGCACTTGCAACTATTTTAATTGATCAGGAAAAGTATGAGATGGCTATTTCATTGCTCAAAGAAAGTATTGAAATTAGTAAAGAAGTAAATGATCAGATAAATATAGCCTACACTTTAAATAATTTAGGTCAATCGAGTTTAGCTCTTAAAAATTATTCTATTGCCTTAGAATATTTCCTGGAAGCAAAAAATATTGCTGAAGAAATTAACCTTCCCATTGTCTCTAGTGATGCTTATTTGGGGATTGGACAAACCTATTTCAAACAGCAGAAATACGATAAATCACTTGAAAATACTTTAAGAAGTCTGGAATATGCAGAGACTTTAGGCTTAATGAATGCTAAACGAAATGCCAATGATTTGTTGCATGAGATTTACGAAAAAAAGGGCGAATATGAGAAAGCTTACCAAAGCCATAAGCAGTTTAAACTACTCAGTGATAGTCTTTTCAATAAAGAAAGTATACAGAAGATTGCTCAATTAGAAAATGAATATAAATACCAGAGAGAATTAGATGAAGCAGAGAATAGAGAAGTAGAATTGACTTCAACAGTAGAAACAACTACACAAGATTTAAAAAAATCCCAACGTAATTTATTGTTAGGTGTCATTGGTTTTTTGCTGGTGAGTTTAGTTTTGGGAGCAATTATTTTCTTTTTAAAATTGCGACATGCAAAATCAAAAACTCAAAATATAGTCATGGAACAAAAGCTCTTACGTTCGCAAATGACGCCACATTTTGTGTTTAATTCTTTGTCAGTACTACAGGGCATGATTTTAAATAAAGAAGACAAAAAATCTATTTCCTACCTTTCCAAATTTTCAAAATTACTCCGCATTACTTTAGAAAATTCAAGAGACAAAACGGTACCACTTTTTCAAGAATTAAAAGCAATAGAAAACTATTTAGAACTTCAAAACTTAGAAGTCAATGATTCCTATCAATATGCCATTTCAGTAGATGATACTTTAGATCAATCCTTATTTAAAATACCTCCAATGCTGATCCAACCTTTTATTGAAAATGCAATAGAACACGCTTTTAAAGATCAAAAAGAGAATAGAAAGATTGATGTCCAACTTGAATATTCTAATGAAGAATTAATTTGTACGATTACCGATAATGGGATTGGAGTTGATACACAAAAGGGAAATGAAAAACAGAATAAAAAATCTCTGGCAACAACGATCACTTCTGAACGTTTAGAAATGTTGTCAAAAGATTTTAAAATGAAAGGTGCTATTAGCATTGAAGATCGACGAAAATATAAAGAGCAGGGAACGATTGTTAGTTTAGTAATTCCTTATATAATAAACACATCAAACTAGAACTGCAAATAACAAGTACTCTATACGTATCTTATGAATAATAAAATTCTTGTCATGTTTTGTCTTTTGTTTTTTGCAGTTAACCTGCAATCTCAAAATGCAATAATAGATAGTTTAAAAAATGAGTTGCCTAATTATCCAGAAAAAGATACTACTAGAGTTAATTTGCTTAATGCTATTGCTTCTAAAAGTTATGGCCTTGATCAAGACCAGTTGAAAAAGTATGCAGATGAAGCGAACACTTTGGCCGAAGAAATAAATTTTTTTAAAGGAGAAGCGAGAAGTTGGTACCTGAAAGGTCTTTACGATTTAGTGAAAGGAGATTTAGAAAATGCCACGACTTGTATTGATCAATCGTTGCGTTTGGAGAAGAAAGTTGATAATACGATTGGAATTTCAACATGCTATGATCTTATCGGAACCATAAGTCGATTTCAAGAGGATTATGACAAGTCACTTTTATATTACGATAAGGCTTTACAAATTGCAAGAGATCTAGGTAAGAAATTTGAAGCAGCAGGTACTCTGACAAATATCGGAGCTGTACTTAATACGCTGGGAGAATTTGATGAAGCAGAGGCGGTCCTTAAGGAGTCTATTGCAATATATGATAGCTTAGACTCTAGGACAAGAATCTTACAGCCAATGAGTAATCTTGCACTTGTTTATAATCAACAAGGTAGAAATGTAGAAGCCTTGGGGTATTATCAAAAATGTTTAACGGGCTATAGAGAACAAGGTAACAAGGTTTTTGGTGCTGCGGTTTTGTTAAATATGAGCCTTGTATATTCAACCATTGACGAAAACGATAAGGCATTGCCATATCTAGAGGAAGCACTTGAGCTAAATAAGGAACTAGGACGCGAGTTAGAGATATCTAAGTGTATCATTGGTTTAGGATATATTCATAGATTTAAAAAGGAGTATAATAAAGCGCTTGAATACTATGATGAAGGTTTAGAAATATGTGAAAAAATAGATAGTAAAGAAGGGCTATACAATTGTTATAGTAATATCTCAACTTTGTATATAGAAAAAGAAGAATATGATCTTGCTTTAAAGAGTTTGAAAAAGGGGCTGGAAGTAAGTCTGGCTATGGGTGGCAAACGTGGGATTGCTGAATCGTATTTTCAATTAGGGCTTATCTATTACAATTTAGGAGACAATAAAAAGGCTTTTGAGAATGCTTTAAAAGGAAAAGAAATCGCAGATGAATTATCACTAATTGGAACTCAAAAAGAATCTAATCTAATATTATCTAAAATTTATGAAAAAGAGAACAATCATAAAAAAGCATTAGGAAGGTACAAGGAATATAAGATGCTAAGTGATAGTATTTTAAGCAAGGAAAGTATTCAGAAAATAGCAGAGCTGGAATATGATTATAAATACAAAAAGGAGTTAGATGCTGCTAGTAATCGAGAATTAAAACTAACAGAAACCGTAGAAACTACGTCTCAAAATTTAGCGAAATCACAACGGAATTTATTGCTGGGCGTCATTGGGTTTTTACTAATGAGTTTAGTCTTAGGAGCAATTATTTTCTTTTTAAAATTAAGAAACGCCAAGTCAAAAACGCAGAATATAGCAATAGAACAAAAGCTTTTGCGCTCGCAAATGACTCCTCACTTTATCTTTAATTCCTTGTCGGTATTGCAAGGTATGATTTTAAATAAAGAAGATAAGAAATCTATTTCATACCTCTCTAGGTTTTCAAAACTACTCCGCATTACTTTGGAAAACTCAAGAGATAAAATGGTTTTGCTTGCAAAAGAGTTGACCGCAATAGAAAATTATTTAGCACTTCACAATCTAGAAAACGAATCCTACGAATATTCTGTTTCAGTAGATGATACTATAGACCAATCATTATTTAAAATTCCGCCAATGCTGATTCAGCCATTTGTTGAAAATGCTATAGAACATGCTTTTGTAGATCAAAAAGTAAATAAAAAAATAGACGTTTATTTGAAATCTATAAATGAAGAGTTAATTTGTACCATTGCAGATAATGGTATAGGTGTTGAGGTTCAAGAAGGAAATAAAAGAAAGGAAAAAAAATCTTTAGCCACGACCATCACTTCAGAACGCTTAAAAATATTATCAAAAGATTTTAAGATGAAAGGCTCGTTTACAATTGAAGATAGAAAGAAGTATAATGAGCAAGGAACAATAGTTACACTAATAATTCCTTACCAAAAACTTGTAAAATAATGAAGACATTAATAGTAGAAGATAAAACTTACATTAGAAAAGCATTGCTTAATCTGTTGGAATTAATAGAGACGGATGTGCAGGTAGTAGGGGAGTGTGAATCAGTGAAAGATGCGGCCATAGTAGCACATGCGTGTAAACCAGATTTGATTTTTTTAGATATTAATCTTTTGGATGGTACTGCTTTCGATTTTTTAGAGCAAACAGAGAACCTAAGTTTTAAAGTTATTTTTATTACTGCCTATGAGGAGTATGCATTGAAAGCTTTAAAGATTGGTGCAGTAGATTATCTTTTAAAACCTGTGGATATAGAAGAGCTTAAAATTGCATTACAGAAAGTTAAAGCTCTGCCTGTTGCAGAACAAAAACAGCAGATTGATACGGTGAAAACGATATGGAATAATGAAAATTCCAAATTAATATTATCGCTTCAGGATAGTTTTCAAGTAGTAGATTTAAACGAATTAATGTTTTGTGAATCAGACAAAGGCTATACTTCTTTTTATAGTAGTAATGGTGAAAAACATATGGCTTCAAAAACATTAAAGGAGTTTGAAGGACGGCTTTCTGAAGCTAATTTTACGCGGCCACATCAATCGTTTATGGTTAACCTGAAATTCATAGACAAGTATGATAAGTCTGGTGTCATTTATTTAAAAAACGGAAAGACAATACCTGTCTCTTCCAGGAAAAAAGATTCTTTTTTAAGTGCATTTTTAAAGAGCTAAAACTTACAAATCCTCAACGTGCTCTTAAGTATTCGTATCTTTTACGGATACTTCTCCAACTATTACACTTATTTACTCAATTGCCACGGAAATAGATTCTCTATTTCTTTCTTCACTCTTGCCATAGTTTTTGCTGCGTAAATGGATGAAGCCGCTCCCTCAAATTGGGAACTGGAGAAATCACTTCTTAATTGTAAATAAACCGCTTTCAAAAACCGAAGAAAATGAAAAAAATTGTACTTAGTATTATTACTGTTGTCGTATTTTGTATTGGAGTAACTGCTCAAAATGTAAATATTCCAGATGTTAATTTTAAAGCTTACTTAATTGGGAGTAGTTCGATAAATACCAATATGGATTCCGAAATTCAAGTGAGTGAAGCCAATGCTTTTACTGGAGCAATTAATTGTTCAAATCAAGGAATTAATGATTTAACTGGAATTGAGGAATTTACAGCTTTAACAATATTAAATTGTTATGGTAATAACTTAAGTACATTAGATGTAAGTCAAAACACTGCTTTAACTCAATTGAATTTTAATCACAATAACGTAAGTGTTATAGATGTAAACCAAAATATAGCTTTAACATTTTTGGCTTGTAGTTACAATAACATAAGTGTTTTAGATATAAGCCAAAATACAGCTTTAGTACATTTACATTGTGGCTCTAATAACATTAGTGTTTTAGATGTAAGCCAAAGCTCAGCTTTTATTGAAATAAGTTGCGAAGTTAATAACATCAGTACTTTAGATTTAAGCCAAAAACCGGTATTAACACATCTTAATTGTTCATTCAATAACCTAACTAATTTGGATGTGAGCCAAAATACAAACTTGGTTCAATTGAACTGTGATCAAAATAATATTACTGCTTTAGATGTGAGCCAAAACACAGCTATTGTTTATATGAGGTGTCAGGTCAATAACCTATCGACATTGAATTTGAAAAATATTAACATAGCTTCCTTGAGCTATTTTACTGCTTTAGGCAACCCCAACCTTACTTGCATTGAAGTAGATGATGTTGCAGTAGCTACAACAGCTTTGACAAGTATTGACCCTGCTTCTAATTTTAGTACCTATTGTGCACCATTAGTCAACATTCCAGACGCTAATTTTAAAGCTTACCTAGTTGGAAATAGTTCGATAAATACCAATAATGATTCCGAAATTCAGGTGAGCGAAGCTGAGGCTTTTTCTGGATTAATTAATTGCTCAAGCCAGAATATTTCTGATTTGACAGGTATCGAGGCTTTTACTACATTAACAGAATTAATTTGTCAGGATAATAATCTATCCAATTTAGATGTCAGCCAAAATACGGCTTTATCAAAATTGGCTTGTGGAAATAACCCTTTAGGTACATTGGATGTGTCCCAAATTACAGCTTTAGAAATCCTTCAGGCTAACAATAATAACTTAAGTACATTGGATGTGTCCCAAAATACAACCTTATATCGCCTTATATGTCTAGACAACAACTTAACATCTTTAGATGTAAGTCAAAACACTAACATATATTGGTTATTGTGTGGTGACAATAACTTAAATTCCTTAGACCTTAGTCAAAATACAAACTTGGAAATATTGACTTGCGGGAATAATAATTTAACAACCTTAGATGTCAGTCAGAACCTAGGGCTATATAATTTTTCATGTAATGGTAACAACTTAAATACCCTAAATATGAAAAATATTAACACAAGTACTATGGCATCGTTTAGTGCTATTTCAAATCCAAATCTTACTTGCATCCAAGTAGATGATGTGGCAGCAGCTACAGCCGCATGGACAGATATTGACCCTCAAACAAGTTATAGTGAAAATTGTAATCCTATTGCGGTTACCTCTATCACCGTTCAAGGAGAAGCTGGAGCAAATACGATTTCTACGCTTGCAGGAACTCTACAAATGGAAGCGAGCGTCTTACCGATGAATGCTGATGATAACACCTACACTTGGAGTGTTATCGATGGAACGGGGTCGGCAACGATTGATCAAAGTGGTTTATTAACCGCAATGACAGATGGAACCGTAAGCATAACAGCTACTGCGAATGATGGCTCAGGTGTTTTCGGAACTGTAGAAATTATTATCTCTAATCAAAGTTCAAATACAATTGAACAAAGTATTATTTATAATTTATCGATTTATCCTAACCCAACAACTGCTCAAATTGTAGTCAGTGCTAATTCAACAATTGAAGCAATTACAATTATGGACATTATGGGGAGAAGAGTAAAAACTATAATTAGTCCAAACAATGCAATCAACGTATCTGATTTGTCAAAAGGAATTTACTTTTTGCAAATACAAATAGATGAAAATTTGTTAAGTAAAAAAATGATCAAAGAATAAAGTTCCGTAAAATAAAAGGAGTATTGTAAACTCTATTTTTCATAGAAAAGCCTATCAATTTTTGATAGGCTTTTTTATGTATGTATCATCGTCTATCCTAAGGACATTTTTAAATGCTAGTATTTTCTTTACGAATACTTCTTCAACTAATACGCTTATTTATTCAAAAGCATCGGAAATAGATTTGCTCTTTTTTTCTTCACTCTTGCCATAGTTTTTGCAGTAAAATTATCATCCTCATATCAGTAAACAGAGGAAACATTTTTTATTCTGAACCAACCGCTTGAATTTTTTAAAACAAAACGAAATGAAAAAAATTGTATTCAACTTCCTTATAGGAGTAGTTTGTCTTTTATCAACTACACTATACTCGCAGGACTTATGTTCCTCTCTTGCCGACACCGATGCAGATGGCAATCCAAATCAAATCTCTACTTACACTTATGATGCGAATAGCAACCTTTTGATAGCGAATTTTGACACCAATGCAGATGGTAATCCGAATCAAATCTCTACTTATACTTATGATGCGAATAACAATAATTTGACTGCGAGTTTTGACACCGATGCAGATGGCAATCCAAATCAAATCACTACTTATACTTATGATGCGAATAACAATAATTTGACTACGAGTATTGATACAGATGCCAATGGCAGCCCGAATCAAATCATTACTTATACTTATGATGCGAATAACAACCGCTTGACTACAAGTATTGATTCAAATGCAGATGGCAACCCGAATCGGATATTTACTTTTACTTATGATGCCAATAACAACCTTTTAACTTTTACTCAGGATACAAATGCAGATGGCAATCCGAACAGAATAGATACTTATACTTACGATATGAATAACAATAACTTGATTAAGAGTATTGATATAAATGCAGATGGCAATCCGAATTGGATAGAGACTTACACTTACGATGCAAATAACAATAATTTGACTAAGAGTGTTGATACAAATGCAAACGGCAATCCGAATCAAATATATACTTATACTTATGATGCGAATAACAATAATTTGACTGCAAGTATTGATTCAGATGCAGATGGCAATCCAAATCAAATATATACTTATACTTATGATGCGAATAATAATAATTTGACTACGAGCATTGATACCGATGCAGATGGCAATCCGAATCAAATCTCTACATACACTTATGATGCGAGTAACAATAACTTGACTGCGAGTATTGATTCAGATGCAGATGGTAATCCAAACCAAATCTCTACTTATACTTATGGCGTTTGCACTGCTCTTCCAGTAGAACTCATCAGCCTAGATGCTAAGATAGATAACAATTCAGTTGTAATAAATTGGCGAACTGCTTCTGAAGAAAATAATGCTGGATTTAGAATTGAACGAAGTACTGATGCGAGCAATTGGGAATCACTTTATTTTGTAGCCGGTTTAGGGACTTCGAATTATACTCAGAAATATACCTGGATAGATAGTTCGCCATATGAAGGAATCAACTATTATCGTTTGCGACAAGTTGATTTTGATGATGCCTTCGAATATTCTAAAATCATTAGCGCTAATATAATTTTAGATGAAAAAAAGATAGTGCTCTTTCCTACAATTGCTAATCAATATTTGACTTTGGTAACAGCATTTGAAAAAGAATATCAAATTTCAATTATTAATTTTATTGGAGAACCATTGATGACTTGGAGTAGTACTCAATTAGAGCAAAAGATTAATATTTCTGAATTGAGTAAGGGATTTTATATGTTGAATATTAGTGATGGCGGAAGGCATATAAAAACGCTTCAATTTTTTAAGCATTAAGAACTTATTTAAATTTTATCCTAAAAATATTTTTAAATCAAAGTAATTCCTTGACGAATACTTCTTCAACTATTACACTTATTTATTTAAAAGCATCGGAAATAGATTCCCCGGTTTTTTCTGGACTCTTGCCATAGTTTTTGCCGTATAAATTATCATCCCCATACCGAAAACCGAAGGTTGGAGGACAGAAGAACCATTTTTCTAATTGTAATTAAGCCGTTTTTAAAAATAGAACAAAATGAAAAAAAGCCTACTTATTTTAATGACCTTATTTATTTATACAATAGGGTATTCACAAACTTTTACTGTTGATCACATAACTTATAATGTTACTTCTACAACAAATAATACTGTTGAAATTACAGATTACAATACGGCTGGAGGTACGGATGTTACTATACCTGCTACGGTTACCGATAATTCTATAATTTATACTGTTACGAATATTGGACAAGCAGCCTTTTTTAGTAAAGGCTTAACTAGTGTAACCATTGGAAGTAATGTTACAAGTATTAGCACACAAGCCTTTCAACAAAATTCAATAACAAGTCTAACACTTCCCAATAGTGTGACAAGTCTTGGCTTTAATTCATTTTATAATAATCAGATAGCAGATCTTATTCTTTCTAATAGTATTGCGAGTATTGGTGAACAAGCTTTTAATGCTAATAATTTAACTAACTTAACGATTCCAAATAGTGTATCAAATATAGGTGATAGAGCTTTTAGAGCCAATCAGTTGTCAAGTGTTACGTTTGGTGATAATGTTAGTGTTATTGGAATTTATGCTTTTGGTAATAATCAATTAACCAGTATCACACTCCCTAATAATGTCTCTAGTATTGGAGTTGCTGCTTTTAGAGATAATCCATTAAACAGTATTATTTCAGAAAGTACAACACCACCGACTATAACTACAGGAGGTAATAACGATAGTTTTAATAGTGATCGCAGTGGGATTGATTTAACTATACCAGCAAGTACTTCATATGTATATGCTGCGGCACAATGGACTGGTTTCAATACGGTCAATGGAGAAATTGGAGTTGGAAGCGCTTTTACAGCTGATTACATTACTTATGATGTTACGTCTAATTCAGGTAATACCATTAAAGCTGTTGACTATGACATAGCTGGTGGTCCAGTATTAAATATACCTGCAACGGTTACCTACAGTTCTGTAACTTATGAAGTGACTAGTATTGACGATTATGCCTTTTATAATAAGCAATTAACGAGTGTTACTTTTCCTGGTAGCCTTACTAGTATTGGAGAAGGTGCTTTTTATGAAAATCAGTTGACTAGTGTGATAATACCCAATAGCATTACCAGTATTGCTGAGGAAGTGTTTGCAGAAAATCAATTAACGAGCGTCACTATTCCAAATAGTGTTACAAGCATTGGAGAATATGCTTTTGGAAGCAATCAATTAACGAGCGTTACTATACCAAATAGTGTAACTCATATTGGGAATTATGCTTTCACTCACAATCAATTAGCTAACCTTACTTTATCAAGTGGAGTTACTAATATTAGCAACAGATGTTTTTCTAATAATCAATTTACGAGTTTATCCTTACCTAATACTGTTACAAGTATTGGTGAAGAAGCTTTTGAAAATAACCCCCTTACGAATCTTACTATCCCAAATAGTGTTATCAGTATTGGTGAGGATGCCTTTAAAGATAATCAACTAACAAGTGTTATTTTTCCAAATAGTATTACCTCTATCGGTGAGGGTGCTTTTGAAAATAACCAACTAACAAGTGTTACTTTTTCGAATAGTATTTTAACCATTGAGAACAATGCTTTTAGTTATAATCAATTAACAAATATTGATATCCCGAATAGTGTGACGACTATGGGATATGGTGCCTTTAGTCATAATCAATTAACGAGTATCAATATTGGGAGTGGTTTGACCACTATTCCACCGACTGCATTTCGAGTTAATAATTTATCAAGTGTTACGCTTCCAGAAACGTTAACATCAATTGAAGGGGCTGCCTTTGGAAGTAACCAAATAACAAGTATTACGATTCCAAATAGTATTACCAGTATTGGTGCTGGGGTTTTTTACGATAATCCATTAACGAGTGTTATTTCGGAAGCTACTACGCCACCGACTATCACTACAGGTAGCACCCAAGATAGTTTCAATGAAGACCGTAGTGGGATTGATTTAATAATTCCACTAGGAACGACGGCTGCTTATGTTACAAATACAGGAGCCTTATGGACTGGTTTTAATTCGGTTACAGAAAATGGTTTTGTCGTAGATTTTATAACTTATGCCATTACTTCTAATATGGATAATACCGTTGGAGCTATTGACTATGACATGGCTGGAGGTTCCGATGTTACAATACCTGCTATGGTTATTATAAATGGAGTAGACTACAATGTTACCAGTATTGGCGCGTATGCTTTTGAAGAAAACCAACTGACCAGTATTACGATTCCCAATAGTGTTACAAATATTGGGGAAGGTGCCTTTATATTTAATCAATTGACGAGCATTTCTATTCCAATCAATATTACAGCTATTCCTAATTATGCTTTTGAACACAACCTTTTGACAAATATTGTTATTCCAAGTAGTGTGCTAAGTATTGGGGAATCTGCTTTCCGAGAAAATAAATTAACCAGTCTTGTTATTCCTAATAGTATTACGATGATTCCTGATTTTGCTTTTGAAGATAATTTACTGGCAAGTGTATCTATCCCGAATAGTATTGTAAGTATTGGTTGGGGAGCTTTTCGAGAAAATCAGTTAACCACGGTAACTATTCCAAATAGTATGACCAGTATTGCAGGAAGTGTTTTTCAGGATAATTTGCTGACGAGTATCGTGATACCTGATGGCGTAACGAGTATAGAGAACGCAGCATTTGCAGATAATCAACTCACGAGTGTGACATTAGGTAATGGTCTTGAATCTATTGCTGTTAACGTCTTTGAAAATAATTTATTAACCAGTGTTACTATACCCCATAATGTTACAAGTATTGGTGCAAAAGCTTTTGGTAGTAATCCATTGACGGAGGTTATATCATTGGCAATAACGCCACCTGTTATCAATACTACAGGAGATTTTTTGGATACATTTGGAGAAGATCGCAGCGGTATTGATTTAATAATTCCAACAGGTACTACGGGGGTATATGTTACAGATGCAGGTGCATTATGGACCGATTTTAATTCAGTTATTGAAGACACACCGGTAAGTATTTCTAATATTGAATTAGCTAATGAAGTAACAATAGCTACAAGCGTAGATGGGATAAAAGTAATTGCTTCCAATAATGCAATATTACAAAACTATAGAATTTACAGTCTTTCAGGAGCGCTGGTAACTAGAGGTACTGAAGGTGAAATATCTACAAACTTTTTTGCGAAGGGTATCTATGTTTTAGAACTTGATTTTGATCAAGGAATAGTTGTTAAAAAGATTGCAGTTAATTAATAGACTTTATTCCAAAATG
>CAKZTD010000208.1 GCA_937921595.1 uncultured Saprospiraceae bacterium | reverse complement strand
TGATTTAGTTGCTGTTGCCATGATAATCTAAGTTATTAGATAGTTTTGCCCCGTTTCTTGTATGAAGTCCTGCGCCGGACATGGGTTTTATTTGATTAGGGCGCAAGGTAGGGGTTTCTTTGTTTTTGTATAAACTAACGCTGTTTTATTATTAAATTGTGTCTGTTTTTAAACGAAATTTTATTTTTTAAGATTCGCTAAAACCCGATAATTATGACAATTCGTAATACTTCCTTATTCCTTTTGTTTTTTTGCCTTTTTATTTTCGCCTGCGGATCTGAAGCTCCTACTGAAAAGAAGGCTGATGATATGGCTCAATTTACGAAAGATGAAAAATTTAAGGACGCTCATGAAACACCTGAGAAGATTGATTTCGAGGGAAAAGGTCAGATGATTGCTTTTAAAACAGCAGATGGAAAACCTGGTAATGCTTATGCGATCAAAAGTAGCCCGGATGCTAAAAAAGCATTATTTGTCATCCATGAATGGTGGGGGTTGAATGATCATATCAAGGAGGAAGCAGATCGTCTTTTCGGAGAATTAGAAGGTGTAAATGTTTATGCGCTAGATCTCTACGATGGGAATGTCGCAACGACTAGAGATGATGCTGGTAAAATGATGGGAGCGGTAAAAGAAGAGCGATTAAATTCTATTATAAACGGAGCATTAGCTCATGTTGGAAAAGATGCTAAAGTTGGAACCATTGGTTGGTGCTTTGGAGGTGGTTGGTCTTTGAAATCTTCGATTCTTGCAGGAGATCAAGGAGCAGGTTGTGTGATCTATTATGGAATGCCGGTTTTGGAACCGGCTAAATTGGCTCCGATCAAAAGTGATGTACTTGGACTTTTTGCGGAAAAGGATGGTTGGATTACTCCAGAGGTTGTGACGAAGTTTGAAACTGCAATGAAGGCAATTGGTAAGAATGTAAAAACGAAACAGTTTGATGCGGAGCATGCTTTTGCAAATCCAAGTAGTCCAAGATATCATGAGGCTGCGGCACAGGAGGCGAATGCGATGGCTTTAGTTTTTTTGAAAGAAAGGTTATAAAGGAGTAAGGAAAGGTGTCTCAAACCTGACTTTTTGAGAATGAATGGTATTTTTTTTAGAATGAAAAAAGATATCTTGATGCTATGAAACGAAGATCTATTATTTGGGCATTTTTTGTCTTTCTTTTTTTGGGGAAAGTGGACGCACAAGAAAAGATTTACCTGGAAGGGATCGTTGTAGATTCTTTGACGGAAGAAATTTTAGAAGCCGTAAATATATTTGATCAACAATCTAATACAGGAGTTTTTTCTAATTTCGATGGACGCTTTAAAATCAAAGTTGATCGGTTGCCGACAACTTTGATTTTTTCATTTATAGGATATGAGAACAAATTTTTGACCTTAGATAGTATCCCCGATGAGGAGGTGAAAATTGTACTAAAACCTAGTGCTTTTCGGCTTCCAGATATTGAAGTCCTTGCTCAACCTAAGATTGAAAAACTGACGGAACCTATTTTTACAATAAAGGATTTTGTTATTGAAAACGATAAAATTTTATTGGTGAAATATGGAGGAATAACAGTGGGGAATGTTTTAGAATTGCGAGACCTAGATGGTGAGGTGCTTCAGAGTATTCCTGTGAAAGTAAAAGGTATAGTTGAGAGTATGCATCAAGGCTGTTTAGGGAATATACATTTGGTAGGAGGGAGAGAGGTGATCGAAGTAGATTTTAGTTCAGGAAAGATAAATTTGATTTCAAAATATCCAAGAATAAAATTTGAAGAATTAATGAGACCCTGTGTTGAGTCTTCGGATGATTATATTTATAAAAAAACAGAAAAACTCCGAGGACAATTTGTCAAGTTTGATTTTATTTCAAAGACAGAAAGGAAGATCAAAAATACAATTACTGTAGCGGATGAAGAAAGTATCATGAGGATGCCAGAGGAATTGGGGGGATTAGGATTTGCTGAAAATAAATATAATGCGACACATAGTCATACCGGTCCTGATAGTAAACGACCAGAGCATTTTTATGCATGGATTGGTGTTTTTTACAAACCACTTTATTCTCCTTTGTATAATACAGGCGAAGAGATTTGTTTATTTAATCACACACTAGGTTTTTTACGTTTTTATACTTTCGATGGAGAACTAAAAAGGCAAATTCCAATCAGTTATCATCTGGAGAAAAAATGGGATAGTAAAATTTTAAAAGATAAAGAAACAGGTAAGTTTTATACAGTGTATAAAGATGGAAAAGAAAAGAAGTTTTATGAAATAAATTTAAAAGACGGGACCATAAATCCTGCTTCAAAAATTGAATGCAACTTCGTAGAAAAAATGGTCATGCATGATGGCAACCTTTATTATCAGGATTCGGGAGTCTTGTCAGGGCAAGGAAATAGAATTCTACACAAAGTGAAAATCAGATGAAACTAGGGTTTTAATCACCGCAGAGAGAAGGAGAAACGCGGAGGGTTTTAATTTTTATTTTATAAAAATCTAAAGCTTGAAAAAGCTAGTTGTCTTTACCTTTCAGTTTATCCCAAAACTCTTTCCGTTTTTTCTTCCGACTTTTTTTCTTTTTCATCTTATCATTTTCTTTGCGGATACGCTCAGATTCCCTTCTGCTAGCTTCTTCTCTTTGACTAGGCGTTTTAGGTTTTTGGTTGACCCGTTTATTTTTATTAAAAATGTTATCCAACATGTTATCGAGCTCTTGATTAAATCCATCACCATCATCTAGTGGCTCTTCGACCAACATAGGTATTTCTTCATAGAAAGGTGTACAATTCAAGCGATCGAAAACGGCCATAGAAGGCTCAGGAAAATTCATTTGCCTATATTCTTTTAAGGATTTGTCTTTATAAACTTTATTCATAAAACGACCCCAAATCGGCAATGCCGTATTTGCTCCTTGTCCTAGTCTCAAACTTCGGAATCGTACACGAGGAGAATCTCCACCAACCCAAGAACCTGCGACTAATTTTGGTGTAAAACCTAAGAACCAACCATCAGCATGAGATTGAGTTGTTCCGGTTTTCCCAGCAATTTCTCCTTGTATTCCGTATTGAAACCTCAAGCGTTTTGCAGTTCCACTATCGACAACTGATTGCATCATTTCGATCATCATATCAGCATTATCGATATTCATGACTCGATTGGCCATCGGTTTGAAAAACTCCGCGATCACTTCTCCGTCAGCTGTTTCTATTTTTGTTAAATAATAAGGATCCTGCCGTACGCCTCGATTTGCTAGGGTACTATACACTTTGATCATATCAAAAAGAGAAACATCAACAGCTCCCAAAGCAATAGCTGGTACCTTTGGAATCTTACTAGAAATTCCCATCTTATGAGCAAGTTCAATGACAGAGTCAACACCAGACCGCATAATCAAATCAACAGCAATAGAATTTACAGATCCAGTAATTCCACCTTGCATGGAATAGTATCCTCCATATTTACCATCCGAATTTTGTGGCGTCCAGTCTTCATAATCGAGATAGGTTGTCAGTTGATTATTGATATAATCACAAGGTTCTATATTTGATTCCAGGGCTTTAGCATAGACGATCGGTTTGAAGGTCGAACCAACCTGGCGTCTGGATTTGATATGATCGTATTGAAAATATTTATGATCAATTCCACCGACCCAGGCTTTGATTGCTCCGGTCTTTGGTTCAGCAACCAAGAAGCCAGCGTTGAGCATGGCGTAATAATATTTGATCGAATCCAGAGGACTCATTTCTTTGGTCTTTTCTCCTTCGTGGGTAAAGACGCGCATGCGAACAGGCGTTTCAAAAACCTTTTTGATCTCTGCATCAGAAGCACCGCTTTTTGAGAGTGACTGATAGCGGCGGGATTTTTTCATAATTTTGGTGATCACTGCATCATCACCCCATGGTTTTTTCCCTTTCCAATGCTTGTCAAAAGATTTTTGTAACGCTTTCATCTGTTCGGCAACTGCCTCTTCGGCATACTGCTGCATTTTGGAATTGACCGTTGTATAAATTTTCAAACCATCGGTGTAAATGTTATAAGGATCACCGTTTGGTTTTTTATATTCTTTGATCAATTCCTTTAAATCCTGACGAAGGTTCTCTCGGAAATAAGTAGCCATTCCGAGATTATTACCTTCTTTATTGTATTCCACTTTGAGCGGTAACTGCTGTAGAGAGTCTGCAACGGAAGCTTCGAGATAACCATATTTTTGCATTCTGCCTAAAACGGTATTTCTTCTTTTTGTTGCATTTTCTGGATTTCGAGCAGGATTGTAAAGGGTATTTCCTTTTAGCATCCCGACGATTACTGCGGCATCTTGTGTCGAAATATCTTTGGCTGAAGTATTGAACAATTGGTTGGAAGCTACTTCAACTCCAAACATATTAAATCCAAAAGGTACAGTATTGAGATAGAGATTAATCAACTCTTCTTTGGTGTATACTTTTTCCAAACGACGAGCAACGATCATTTCTTTTATCTTATTTATTGGTACTGACAAAAAGCGATGACGCTGTCTTTTATAAACATTTTTTGCGAGTTGTTGACTAATGGTACTTCCACCTCCTGATGACTGATCTCTCATCAATATCGTTTTAAAAAACACCCGACAAAAAGCTCTTATATCGACTCCGTTATGTTGGAAAAAACGAGCATCCTCTGTCGCAATTAAAGCATTGACAATGTCCGGAGAGATGTCTTCTAATCCGACCAGTTCTCTGTTTTCGATGTAGTACTTTCCTAGAAGTTCCCCATCTGAAGAGTAAATCTCTGAAGCTTCGTGATTACGAATATCTTTTAATTGAGTAGTAGTAGGAATCTTACCAAATGATCCAAAATAGATCATTGAGAAGAAAATAATCATAGATAGAAAACCTACAATTAACAGTCTACCCAAGGATTTTAGCATAAATGCTATTTTGGGAAAATCTGCCTTGAATTCCCCGAATTCGCCTTTTAAATAGGCCCATTTACCGGAAATTCCTTTTTTACTTGAAGATTGGTTCTGTTCAGTCATAATGATCCTAATGGATATTCGGGGTAAGAACGAAATGTGTTGTAGGAATATTTTGAAAATATAGGAAAGTTAACAGAGGAACAAATAAGGAAGCTAGCAAAAGGTAGAGGTTGTTGTTAACTTATTGGCTTGTTAGCTTGCTCATTTTATTCCATTACTTCTTCCAATATTCTATAAGCATTAAGTGTCTCAAAATTTTGAACATGAAGTCGATAAAAAATTATCATCTGATTAATAAATGCTTTCCGCTCAGGGCGATTTAATTTTATCAAATGGCTTTGACGCATCGGAGTTTTTAAAAAAGTATCTAATAAAATACTCTGGCCTTCATCGAGAGATTTGTGACCTTCGGTATGCATGGAAGTAAACATACCTTCTGATAAATCAAAAATTCGATTTTCTTTAGAATATGCTCCACCGGGAAGGAATCCTAAAAATGCGGAAAGTTCCAACATGAAAGCAATGTGAAAATTAGAAACGGTATGTTCGGTCGCATCGAGTTCCTGAAAAGATCCAAAGAGAAAATCAAATAACGGTTTATTTTCTTCAGATTCTTGAATGGTCTTTCTTGCCAGTTCAATCATGAAAAGGCCAACAGCTCCTTTTATAATATTGAAAGGAATATTCTGAAAAACAGATGCAACTTTTATTTCTTTAATCCGAGTAAGACTTTTGTCTTCACGATGATAGGCGACCATGTCGATCAAGGTCATGACTTGTAAAATACTGGCTTTGATCCTGGCGTTTTTTGATCGGACACCGCTGATGATATAAGAACGCAAGCCTTTTTCTTCGGTGAATATATCCGCGATGATACTCGTTTCTGAGTATTTCACTGTTCTGAAAATAATACCGCGGGTTTTGATTAACATCTAATTATCGGATTACATATCTGGCTGAAATTGCAAATTCATCAAAATAAAAATCATTTCCAAAGATATTGTATGCTGGTTTGTAATCGAGGGAAATACTTAGTGGAAAACGTTCGATAACGTATTCGATTCCGACGATGGCTTCAGCATGAGTTCTAAAGGCATCTTTATTGGCTCCCAATGTTAATCCACCCCCAGCATAAAGATTTGTGTTATAATTGACGAAGAAGTGATGTTCGTATAGCCCCGTTAATGTAGTTAGCCTCCGGTTTTCAGGAAAGCTAAATCCAAAGATACCTTCGATGGCTCCTGCGAATGCTAGAAAGTGCTTGTAGGTAACACCGGATACAAATCCTCCGCGGATTCCGAATGATCGTTCGTAAGCATCTTGAGCAGTGATGTTTCCAATCGAAAAGGTAATCAGGAAAATGATTATTTTTAGCGTTTTAAATTTCATGTTGTTGGTGATTGAGATTTTATAAAAACGATACGTACCAATTTCGTTCCTATTTATGCATTCATCGATAAAAATGAGCTGATCATCGAAAGCTTGGTTTTTGATACAACATCTTAGAATTCTTTTCAGTTATAAAAGTGCATAACATGAAAAAATGTAGAGGTCTGGATTTTCAGCGATTAGTTTCCGCCTCTACAGTGTGAGTTCCTAATTTCCAAATGAATGCTTTAGGAATTGTAAGGTTTTCCTAAAAAGACATTCAAACCCCAAAACCATGCTCCTAGAGTATGGTTTTTTTGTTTTAAGTATTAGGGCTGAAAACCTAATATCTAATACCATTTTTCCTTAGCATGGGGCAATTTAAATCTTTGAATATTTTATTTTAAATGACCTAATTACTTATTTCCTTCTATCTAAAAACTAAAATCCTCGTCCGCACCTTTTAGCGGTTCTTGTTTGTATTTCAACTTAGTAAAAATGCGATCTTTTTGACGTTGTAAAATTAGTTTTGCTAAACCAATATTTGCAATCTCGGGAGCATCAGGAGCCAGCGCTTTTCTAATTGCCTGCTCTTTTACATCTAATCGATACATCAGACTTAGAAGAAAATCCAAACGATGTTCAATCATATAAGCCACTTCATTTGCTAGAAGGTCAAAGAGTTGTTCTTCCGTCAAAGGCTCCTCGCCAATTTCCAATCCGAAATCTCTAGCGATCAATTCCGTAGTTTGTTTTGTGATACTGTTTTCCAAAATCTAATTTATTTTAATGCAAAGGTAAGCTTATCGAATTAATTCTTTAATGCTATTTTATTTTATAGACACAATTTAAAAACATATATTTATATTTCTTTTAAAGGTGAGAGATAGTAATTGAAATTATTAATTTAGTAAAGGATTTTTTATTCTTTACTACAAATTACTTGATTGAACATGAAAACTAAACTTACCGTCTTTCTTTGTCTTGTCTTATCAGTTAGTATCCTTGCTCAAAAAATTCCAATCAAATGGGGTAAAATAAGTAAAGCAGATCTTGAAATGAAATCTTGTGATTTTGATCCTGATGCGGATGCTATGATACTTGGAGATTATGGAGCACTAAGGATTGATTTATCTTCGGGAGGTATTTGGTATATAATGGATTATCATGTCCGGATTAAAATTTTCAAGAAATCAGCTTTTGACCGAGGAGATATTAGCATCCCTTATTATTCTTATGGCAATGGAGAAAAAATATCTGGATTTAAAGCGCAGGTGATTTTGCCTAATGGGAAAAAAAGGATATTAGGTAAAAAAGAAATCTTTGATGAAAAAATAAATAAATATTGGTCGGATAAAAAAATTGCTGCTCCAGCATTGGAAGAAGGCTGTATTATAGAATATAAATACAAAAAAAAATCTAATCAAATTTACTACTTGGAAGATTGGTATTTTCAAACGGATATCCCGACTAGGGTAAGTGAATTTCATACTAATATTCCTGACTGGTTTAGATACATAGCATTCAGTCAGGGCTTAAGTCCTTTAGTTGATGAAAAGAAATACAGCAAAAACTTGATTACACCTCGACGGGGAACTGTTGCAAATATAAATTCGGGAGGTGTAGGACGGCCAGGAGGAAACGCAGCAGCAACTATTGTCAATACCCGATATTATATGCAAAATGTGCCGGCATTAAAACGAGAGCAATTTATCACAACAATGGGAGATTATTATTCTAAAGTTTCTCTACAATTACAGGCAGTAAAATTTCCTAATAGCACTTCTGAAAATGTAACAACGTCTTGGCCCAAGATCGCGGAAAGCCTTGAAGAAAATCCTTCTTTCGGGGATCAACTCAATAAGAAAAAGTATACTAAAAAATTAATGGACGCTATTAGTCGAAGTCTGGCTTCTGCGAAAAGTGATCAAGAAAAAGTAGAAATATTGTATGATTACATTAGTCAGAATGTTACATGGAATAAATTATATGGATTTACTTCATCGTCTCTTGATGATGCTTTTGAAAAAAAGGCAGCGACTAGTGGAGAATTGAATTTGATGTTTATTGCACTTTGTCGACGATCAAATATTAAAGCATTTCCCGTTTTGATTAGTACTCGGGATCATGGGAGACCAATGGAGTATTATCCTAAGACGGATCAATTTAATCATGTTGTTTCTTTTGTAGATGTTGGAGGTAAGCTAACATTGTTTGATGTAGGGGATTCTAATCGAGATCCAAGTTTACTTCGGTTGAATTCGTTAAATTATAAAGGATGGGCGGTTGATGGAGTTAATTCTCAATGGATCGATCTTCCTGCTCCAACAGATAAAGAAACCACTATGGCGGTTTTGAATCTTGACGAAAATGGAACTCTGTCAGGTAACGTTAATCAGCGATTCAAAGGTTACTGTGCACTAGATGGACGGACGGCATATTTTAAAAATAAAGAAAAAGATAATAAACACATTAAAGAAGACTGGCAAGAAACCTTTCCTGATATTGTGATTGAAAAAATTGATTTTGAAAATGAGAAAAAAGTCAATGATCCATTAAAATGTGCATTGGAAATTTCAATCCCTCAAGCTGCTCAGGTCTCAGACGGTTTTATCTATGTGTCACCAATGTTAGGCCTGGGGCTTGATGAAAATCCTTTGAAGCAAAAAAAGAGAACATTTCCTGTTGAGTTACCTGTGAAAACTAATGAACAATATATTTTAAATTTGACTATCCCAGAAGGTTATGAGGTGGTAGAATTACCTGAACAGATCAGTACGACCATGGATACTGGTGGTGCTAAATTTCAATTCCGAGTTAGTCAAAACGAAAATACCATACAGGTGATCAGTAAAGTAGAG
>CAKZTD010000207.1 GCA_937921595.1 uncultured Saprospiraceae bacterium | reverse complement strand
GTAATTGAATAACCGACAGAATCCGCATTTGGAAGATTTTCATTTGAGACTAAAATCTTATAACCTTCGTCTCGAAGTGCTTTCTTTTTGTAAGTAAATAACTCGTCATCAAAACGATCTGTTGAAATTACTTCTTCGTTTCCTGTAAAACGAATTGAAATATCATCTGTGTTTTCAGAATTAAAAACCCAATCTAAATTAGTTCCTACTGGAACAACAAGGTCGCCTATGTTTGCAACACTTTCATCTTTCCTTTTTGTATATGCCGGATAATCTAATTTGACATCGAAGCCAAGAATGTTCGGTCTTTTTAAAACATTCAATTTATAGTCATCTGAATTTACTCCACTTGAGAATAATTTAAAATCTGTTTCTTTTTGAACGTTGCTAAATTTGTAAGTAAACAAATTAGCTTCTTCTTTAGTCAGACGATATTGGTAATTATCAATATCAATAAAAACTTCTTGAGGCAAAACCTCCCCTTCTATTTTTACTTTTAAATCAAAATCAGAATATTGAACTACTTCAAGATTCTGATCAGCGATTATAAAATGAAATGGTGCTTCTCTTTCAAATTCTTTATTGTTATTAATCAATCTAGAAGTACTATCTGTAATCATACTCGGTGCTGCAAAAAGTACAACGAGTAAAAGCAATAATGGAGGTAAAGCGTATCGAAGGTATTTTTTATTATTATTTAAATTAATCGCTGATCGAAAAGGTATCGGTTTGATCTCTTCTGTTTTTTGATTGATACCTGCGATTAAGAGATTTGCATTAGGTGTGCTTTCTGCTTGCTTTTTTAATTGAAGAATATTGAGCAATTTATCTTTTACATCAGTGAAGTGTTCGCCAATGATAGATGCGGCACGTTCATGAGAAATTACTTTTCCTAATCTGAAATAGCGAAGCAAAGGAGCGAAAACCCAAAAACCTAGAGCGGCTATGCTTATTCCGATAAAAGAATAAAAAAGCATCTTCCTTCCTCCAGTTCCAAAATAGAAGTTATACTCCAGGAAATTCATCACGATGAAGAAAGCAAGGATTAATGCTATGCTATATAAAGAACCCCGAATGAGCTGATTGATATAGTACTTTCGGGTAAATTGATCGAGTTTTTCTATCAGCAACTGATAATTATCTTTCACTGCCATGAGCTTGCGTCTTTTGTCAAATAATACTTTAACTCTCTACATAAACCTATTGTTTCTTAAAAAGATTTTTAAAAAACATATTTTAACGAATAGGAACTTGTTTTGAGTACGAATTTCAAAAATGTGAGTTGCGAATAATGAGCTGTTATTATATTTAAGGTCTAAATGTATAGCCTTCGTAAATTAGGCATAAGTAGGCTTAAAATCAAGGGGTATTTTCTTAAATAATGGAGTGTTTTGGCCTGTATTTGATCAATTTCTTATAAAAAGGAGCGATCGCGACTTTTTGAGTGTGACGAGAAGAATTGATGAGCTAAAATATAACAGAAAAAAGAAAGGGCTTTTTTTATTAAAAGAGTGTAAAGTAGCCACTAGTCATTAGTAGTTTTCCTCTAATGACTAGTGACAAAAGACCATTTTTACTAGAAATTATTATAAATCCCCTTTAACTGGTCATTGGTTTCTTTTGCTTTTGCTTCCTCAATCATTGCTGTGATTTTTCCAGCGGCTTCTTTAAGTATTGTTTTTTTACTTTCCTCTTCTACTTTATCCGCTTTGTCAAGATATAAGCCTCTCAAATCATTCATCGTTTTTACAGCAGCAAAACGTCTCCATGGAGATTGAGCCATATCGAGTGAAATATCTTTGAATTGCAATACATTTTTGGTGATGGTCGCATCATCAGCAGATTGTAAAAGAGAGAAATAATTTTCAAAATAATTAACTGCTCCATATCCATCTACCCTACTTGTGTTCTTTTGAAAAAACGATAATTTAGAAAGGTCACCGCTTTGTGAGTAAATATCTCCAACCGCATTTAATATAGCTGAGTTTTCAGTACTTTCTAATTTGACTGCGTAGTTTGAAGCTTCTGTTGGATCTAAAACATTCAATGTGTTTAGTGCTGCAGAAATAACTCTAAAAGCCTGGTCATTATCAATTGCATATTTTGCAATTGGAATGTATTTTTTATCACCAGATTCTGCTAGTTTTTCAAATGCGACAGATCGAACTACAGAATGCGGATCACTCTTAGCAAGAGTTGAAATTTTATCAATCAAAGACGGATTAGCTTTGAGGTCAATTAGTGATAAGCCTTTGGATCTTAATCCCCAATATTTATCATTTAAAGCAGCAACAAAAACACTTTGAACTTCCGGTGCTGATTTCCCTCCAAGAGCTTGCAAAGCTTCATATCTACTTTGATAATTTTTACCATTATTGTATTGAAAAATAAAAGCTTCATCCGTATTATTATCTCGCTTTTCACAAAGTAAAACTCTATCCACATCCACATTTACTAATGCAGGTTTTTCAGAAACATCAAAAGAGAAGGTTTGTTTTCGTTGGTCCATTACAACCTCATGACGGATCGGCATTCTTTTTCCAATATGTATGTCAATTGCAAAAGGTAATCGGAAAATCGGAGGGCTAGTTTTTGGATCTTGTTCTTGTTGGATAATGACATTGACTTTACCCGCAGTAGCATCGTAATCGTAATTAATATTCAACGAAGGATGACCTGCACTGAAATACCATTGATTAAAAAACCAGTTGAGATCCTCCCCTATTACTGCTTCAAAAGCTAAGCGAAGATCGTGAGCTTCGACCGCTGTGTAAGCATGATCGTTGAGGTATTTTTTTAAGGAAGCAAAGAAGGCTTCATCGCCAACATAATTACGAAGCATGTGCAAAACAAGACCTCCTTTATTGTAACTATGCGCATCAAACATTTCTTCTTTATCACCATGTTCGAAATGGATAAGTGGGTGAACTCCTCCTTGGTTTGCAGAACCTAAATATCCTTGTAATTCGCTTCTACGGTGACTATCAGCACGATCTTTACCATATTTATGTTCAAACCACATGTATTCAGAGTAATTTGCAAAACCTTCATTCATGGTTAAATTCGCCCAACTTTCGCAGGTTACAAAATCACCAAACCAATGATGAAACATTTCGTGAGCAACGATTCCATCATTGTCACTATCGATCAACTCTCTTTTTGTTCTTTGTACAAAATCACCGAAAATAACACCGGTTGTATTTTCCATTGCACCAGAAACATAATCGCGAACGATAACTTGAGAATATTTTTTCCAAGGATATTTTACACCTAATTTGTCAGAGAAAAAACTAAGCATTTCAGGAGTATGTGCAAAGATATCTTTTGCGTCATCTTTATATTTTTCTTCCACATAATAGTCTACCAACATACCGTTCCAATCATCTTTGATAACCGCAAATTCTCCGACTGCAATCATGAATAGATAAGGTGCATGTGGTTGATCCATTTTCCAATAATCGGTTCGAGTTCCGTTGTTGTTTTTATTAGAAGAAATTAGCAAACCATTTGATAATGTTTTGAAACGATCATCAACAGTCAGATACATTTCTTGCGTACATCTTTCATTGGGTTTGTCGATTGTCGGAAACCAGTGAGAGTTCCATTCTGTTTCTCCTTGAGTCCAGATTTGCATTGGTTTATTAGGGTCACTATTATCATGATTAATGAAAAATAAACCTTGGTCAGAAGTGATCGCCGCCGAGCCTCCTTTTCCACCTGTTTCAGCAGGCTTAGCAGTGTAGTCAATGTTTAAAGTGTACTCTTCAGATGCGGAAAATGTTTTCCCGAGATCGATGGTAATTTTTTGCCCATCATAGTCATATTTCAACTGTTGATTGCTACCCTCTATTGTTAGGCTTTTTATATCAAAACCTTTAGCATCAAGTTCTAATATTTTTGTTGGATAGAAATAAGGTTTAAGCGTGATTGTTGCTTTACCAAGAACATGTTGTTTTGCCCAGTCAAAACTCAAATCAAGCTTAGTATGAATGAGATCATTTCTCAAGGTATAAGTTGGACTATAAGGTGGCAAGGAATAAGTCGGTTCTTCTTCTTCTTTTTCTTCTGGATTTATTTTAGGTGCAGAAACTTCAAGTGTATCTAAATCACGTTGTTCAAAAACAACAACAGGAATACTTTGAGCTGCTTTTTTACTTTTATCACAGCCTAAGAATAAGGCTAAAATCATAATGCTTGAAAACCAAAATTTAAATTTCATAGTAGGACGTATTGTGTATAATTTTTAAAAATGTGTTCAAAAGTAATAATATAGAAGGGGTTTATTTCTTCAAAAGATCTAAATGACAGTTAAAAATAGACCAAGTACTAAATATCTTCCTTAATAACGAAGGTTGTATGGATATAAGATGCAAAATTGGTCGAAAAAGGTTGAATGCACAAAAAGGTTATATTTTGTAATTATTTTAATTATATTTGTTGTGATTAAAACCATAAGAAGGAATACCAAAATGGCTTGTCAATTCTTTTGTTCTATCACTTTTACCCATTTTTAGAAAATGAAAACAAATATCCTTTCCCTATCCTATAATGAAATCTTCCCCTACAGTACTGAAAAGGGAGGAGATTGTTCTGGAATTAATCAACAGAAAATGAGATTAATGGCAGAGCATGGAGAGAAACTCCATCCTGATAATATTGACAGAATTATAGAAAATCATCATGAGTTTTTAGGTTCAGGTGGAGCAGGTGGACGATGGAAGTCATTACAAATTAGCGATATTGTAATTGGTTTTTATGATAGTGAGGTAGAAAGTGAAGGCCAACAGGCAGTATTTGAAAAAATGAATTTAATAAACGTTTTATTTAAACAGTTAGAATTTCCGTTTGCTAATTTCTGTGGTGTCTTTGCTATTGGAAATAATTTTAGCTTTTCAAACCTAAGCTATAGCCTTTTTACAGATGCTACTTTAGAAAATGTCAATTTTGAAGGAGCTAACTTAAAAAACGTAGATTTTTCGAGAGCCAATTTAAGAAATGCGTGCTTTGTAAATGCTAACCTCTCTGGGGTGGATTTTGAAAATTGCGATTTAAGAGGAGCAGATTTTACAAATGCAAAATTTGCAACAGCTCGCTTCCCCGGAGCTCTTTTAGATCGAGTAAAATTTTGAAGACATAACTCCTTTTTATTTTTGATCAATAATCTGTTTACCCTCTCTAATGTTCTCTCTATCAACAATAATCTGGTGCATATTCGCTCTATCTAACTAGTTTCGCTTTTCTGTAATGTTAATAAGGTGGTATCTTTTTTGTACGTTTATTTTACATTACGTTTGGTAACTTAGTAATATAGCCAACGTATATTCTACCCAAATCATAATAAGTAAAAAATAGATACTCCCTGAGGAGAGGATATTATTTTTTATCACAAAATCACTTCCTTATGCAATCGAAATCACTACAGATCAGCTCTGTAGCGGACCTTCAGGTCGAGCTACCAAAAATTATTACCAAAGATTTTCAACCTACAATCGTAATTGTCTTTAGTTCTGTCAAACATGACCTAGCTAAAATAGGATCAGTTCTGTCAACTTTTAATATCCAAGTACTAGGCTGTACAACAGCAGGAGAAATCTGCAATAAGAATATCTACAACAACTCTATTAGTATGCTTTTTATGGACATGAAAAAAGAGTATTATAGAGTTCATTATGTAGAAACGGGAGATCGAACTATTTTTCAGACAGCCCATGAAGTAGGTAGGACAGCGATCGCAACTTTTAAAAACCCTGCAATAATATTACTTTCAGGAGGTGTCGCAATTGATGCAGAACAGATAATGGATGGTGTTAAAAATGCTTTGCAAAGAGAAATTCCTATGTATGGAGGATTAGCTGGAGATGATTTGAAATTTGCTGCAACATATGTTTTTACGACTGATAAGATAACGGACAATGGGCTAGTCGCATTGATTATTGACAATGATAAGATAAGTGTAGAGGGGCAAGCAACTAGTGGATGGGAGCCAGTGGGAGCAGTAAATACGATTACCAAAGCAAGAGGTAATGTTGTTTATAGTATTAATGATGAACCTGCCCTTGACGTATTTATAAGATATTTTGGTTTGTTTGACAACTCTTCTGCAGAAGAAGATCAATTAAGTTCATTAAGCGGTCAATATCCATTACAAATAATGAGAGAAGATGGATACAATGTTCTTAGGGCTCCGTTAATTGGAAATGAAGAAGAGGGAACTTTGACACTTGGAGGTACAGTAAAAGAAGGGGATAAGTTTAGGTTTTCTATTTCTCCTGGATTTGAAGTTATAGATCAGACTATTGATGAGTTTAGAGCATTAAATCAATTGATACCTCAAGCGGATGCACTGATTTTATTTTCTTGTATGGGTAGGTATGCTGCATTTGGGCCTTTGTTAGACGACGAGATAGAAGGTATTTATAGTCACTGGAATACCCCAATGATAGGCTTTATGACTTATGGAGAAATAGGAAATACTAAATCTGGAGCTTGTGAATTCCATAATGAAACATGTGCATTAGTTGTACTTAAAGAAAAGTAAACTTCATGGATCGAATTATACAAAAGTTAGTAGGGGTAATCACTAGAGATGAAATTCCTGAAGAAGAGAGAGCATGTCTTCTTGGTGTAATAGAGGCTTTAAAAAAAGAAAAGAAGAAAAGTGATTTTAAGCATAATCGATTTACAAAGGATAAGTCTATTGCTGTTAATCTTCTTAATGCGACCATTGAAGATATGGAGAAAAAGAAAGCCATTATAGAGGAACGAAATCGACAGTTAGAAGAACATAAGCAAATGATAGAGCATAAAAATAATGTGCTCGAAATACAAAAAAACAGGATCAAAGAACAACATCTCCGACTAGAAGAGAACTTAGAAAAATTGAGTGCTTCTTATAGTGAATTAGAACAGTTTACGTATATCGCTTCTCATGATCTAAAGAGTCCTTTGCGAACAATTACGAATTTTGGCCAATTGTTATCCAGAAGACTAGGGAGTGAATTGGATAAGGAGAATAAAGAGTTTCTGGATTTTATGATAAAGGGAGCAAAACAAATGAATACAGTTATCTGTGATTTATTAGAGTTTGCACATGTAGGGAATAAAAATAATATGGTATCGGAATTTGAGATGGAAGAGATTTTAGATACTGTAAAATTCAACCTTGCAGAGCCAATCAAGAAAAATAAGACTAGTATTATTTGCGAAGAGAACCCCCGACTCACGGGTTTAAAGACTAGCTTAATCCAACTTTTTCAAAATTTGATTGGAAATGCCATCAAGTTTAGAAAAGAAGATACACCGCCAATTATAACAATTAGTTTTGAAAAACGAGGAGAGGACTTCTATTTTGAGTTTTCCGATAATGGTGTCGGAATGGAGGAAGAATATCAGGAAAAAGCTTTTAAACCTTTCCAACGGATAAATAATTTGGATCGGCCAGGCTCTGGAATGGGGTTAGCAATTTGTAAAAAGGTGGTTAATCAGCATAGAGGAGAAATCTGGTTTGAATCAGAAAAAGGAAAGGGCACGACTTTTTGCTTTACATTGAAACCACAAAGTAAAAAATCCGTAGACATAGATACAGCACCTATAGTGCAGGCAAACTAGGTTTTCATGTAATTGATTAGTTTGAGAAAAATATTTTTTTCAAATGAGAATAAAAAATCAAGCATGGTAATAAAAAAAGTATTATTTTTGCCCTCGCATTAAAAAATGGTCGCGTGGCCGAGCGGTTAGGCAGTGGTCTGCAAAACCATCTACAGCGGTTCGAATCCGCTCGCGACCTCAAATTCGATTTCAAAATCCTTTAACTTGTTTTAATAAACTGAGTTAGAGGATTTTGTCGTTTTAATCCGCTTTACTTCTTTTCACCTTTTTTCTATATCTGTTTTTTTCATGTTCCAGTTTGGGTAATGTTCCAGTTACTGATCACGTTAAACAACAAATATGGCTGCGTCTAATTTTACTATCAAACTCTATCTTGAGAAAAGTGTAAAGAAACACCGCAATGGCTACCCTGTCTACTGTCGAGTTACTTACCAAAGAAAGAAAGCTCCTTTCGCTACAGGTCAATAATTGAAAACAGCAAAAGATAAATATGGATTTGATTAATAATGCTTAAGTTTTCAACCCTTTGAAAGTGATTGTCTTGATAAAATGTTTGGGTAAACCACAGGAGACCGCTATTCATATTAAAAATATATTAATTGATGAAAAGCTATAATACTTGAGCAGTGTAAATGTAAACCTAATTATATATATTTGCTGCTGTCTTCGATCCAGACAAGCTTGGTTGGTAAGAGATCTTAGCTTGGGTTTTATCCTTTGAAAAACAATCGCGCTTTTATTGATAAAAGCTTTTGGGATAGAAAACTTACTTAAAAATAAAGAGCTTGATGGATAACAAGATTAAATTTATAGACTATTTATATCAATAATCATAAACTATATGAGATTTTCAAATCTGTTTTCAAGAACCTTGAGAGAAGATCAAAAAGATGCGGATAACACTTCGTATAACTTTTTGCTAAGAGCGGGATATATCAGACAGTTAGCATCTGGCATTTTTTCATATTTGCATTTTGGGCAAAAAAGCATGAAAAAAATAGAACAGATTATTAGGGAAGAAATGAATAACATCAATGGAGATGAAATTTGTATGCCTGTTGTCCACCCCGCAGAGATTTGGCAGAAGACAGGGAGGTGGTATGATATTGATGCATCTTTGGTAAGGTTCAAAGATCGAAATGATAGAGATATGGTTTTGGCAATGACCCACGAAGAAGTAGTTGCGAACTTAGTTAGTCAAGAAATAGATAGTTATAAGAATTTGCCTAAGATGGTGTACCAGATCTTCACTAAGTTTAGAGATGAAGCAAGATCTAGAGGAGGTTTGATTCGGGTTCGTGAGTTTACTATGAAAGATAGTTATACCTTGGATACAGACCAAGAAGGATTGCAAAAACAATACGATGCACATTACGAAGCATACTTCACTATCTTTAAAAGAGCTGGGCTACCTTGTATTGCTATTCTAAGTGATACAGGAATGATGGGTGGTCAAATAGCTCATGAATACATGTATGTTACGCCGATAGGTGAGGACACGATTTTTATTTGCGAAGAAAGTGAATACATGGCAAATAAAGAGGTTGCAACGTTTAGAAAAACTTTTGAAGAGCAATCTCCTTTACCTCTCGAAAAAGTACATACACCAGAAGCAAAAACTATTGAAGATTTAAAAACATTTTTTGGTAAGCCAGCGGAAAACTTTGTGAAAGCTGTCTTCTTTAAAGGTAAGGTAGGTGAGGAAGAAAAACTTATTTTGGCTTTGGTTAGAGGAGATATGGAGGTGAATATAAATAAACTACAAAAGGTAGGAAGAATTCAAAATATGATTCCCGCTACTAATGAAGAAATTGGTCAGAAAAATGGAGTAGCTGGTTTTGCTTCTCCTATTGGTCTTGAAAAAGAGGGAACACTAATTATTGCAGATGACTTTGTTGCAAATTCTAATAATTTAATTGGGGGAGCTAACGAAAAAGATTTTCACGTTTTAAACACTTGTTGTGGTAGAGATTACGAACCAGATATAGTTGCGGATATTGTTTCTGCTTTTGATGGCGCATTATCTCCTAACTCTGATAATCCAGAACATAAATTAAAATCTGTCAGAGGAATAGAAATTGGAAATATCTTTCAACTTGGAACAAAATACACCAAAGCTTTTGGTGCATTATTTATGGATAGAGACGGTGTACCAAAACCAATCGTTATGGGATCTTATGGTATTGGAATTGGTCGTATGCTAGCTTGTATTTGTGAAGAGCATAATGATGAAAAAGGACTTGTTTTACCGATTAGTGTTGCTCCTTATCATGTTCATCTTATTGGTGTTTTAGATAATCCAGAGATTGAAGAAATTGCAGAGACTTTATATGCTAATTTAAAACAAAATGGCATTGACGTTATTTATGATAACAGAGGCAAAAAAGTAGCAACTCCTGGAGTGAAGTTTGCAGATGCTGACCTGATCGGAATTCCGATTCGAGTTACCATTTCTAAGCGATCATTGTTGAAAGGAGGGGTTGAGTTGAAGCTAAGAAAAGAAAAAGAATTTAATATTATTCCTGTTGATGAAATAATCAATGAGATAAACCAGAAAATAGAATTTCTATATAATGAACTAAAGGATTAGATTAAAGGATTTCTTTTATAATACTTAATCACTTCATGTGGTGACTTTAACCACCTAGATTAATTAAGATTTAATTCCTCGTGTCTATTTGTTGTTAGAAGATTTATTCCTTTGTTAGATTTCGAACCAACATTTTTTTAAAATTAAACTTATTGTCCTTTTGTTTCTAAAGCACTAACATAATTTTAAAATTGTACAAGAGTTCGAAAATGAATGTTCCAAAAATATTCTAATGATCAAAATTAATAAAGGTTAAAAAACTGGTATTCAGAAAAGGATGTAAATTGTTTCGAATCCGCTTGCGGCCCAAAAGAGAGTCTTGAAGTATATCTTCAAGACTCTTTTTTGTTTAGGGTTATTCAAGATGGTAGAGATTATGAATGTTGTACCGAATGGCTCAGATTGTGTTATCAAGAGGCTTGAATGGAGCTTGTAAAAAAGCCTTCCGAAGTACTTCGGAAGGCCATGGGTTTAGAATGCCAGGAAAGCTTTGAAAAAAGTTTAGAAAAGGCAATTCTAAATCTAAAACAACAGTCTTTGCTACCTGCTGTTTATCAGTCTGGGCAGTTTTATTCAATTACTCCAAAAAGTAGACTTTTTAATTTAGATCCCTGCAATTCCGGGAGATCATAAGTGTTGCTGAATTTTTCTAAAGTACTTTTTATATCAAACTTCAATTCTGTAAACTGACGAGGTAATTTCTCTTGACAAAGATCTTCGTTTTCATAGCTTGAAACGATGTTGTCAAATTTCTGATAATGTTGTTTTCCAAGAATTATAAAATCCGCATATTGATTTAAAAAAACTGAAACACGTTGAGTTGCAAATTCAAGATTGATTTGTTTTTTAGAAAACTTATCAATTGTTTCTATTTGTTTCTGATCTTGTTTTAGTTCTTCAATATAGGAATCTAAATGTTCGAAGAGTTTTTCCCAATCGTCATTTTTTCTACAATCTTTCAGTTGATCGTGATAACCGATTACTTGGGTGTAATCACTAAATAGTGATTCGCAATGAAGTAGCAATTCACGATTGGCATCTTTTAAAGATTGTGTTTCATGCCTAATGATATTGAGGTCAGAATTCATGCGAACCGTGAAATCTAGAATACAAGATATTTTTTCTAAGCCTTCTTCTTTGTCTTCTTTTTTATTGTTGCTCAATAAAGTCGTTACCAACATTGACGTTGCAGATAAATAAGGATTAGACTCAAATAAAAGTGGCATTCCTGCTGAAAATTTCTTTTGTGTGCTTTTTTCTAATAGTGCTTTTGTTTTTTGAAACTCTGGATAAGAATGCGGATTTGATAACATCATAATGTTGCTAAAAGTTTGCATGCTTGTAAAGTGATGGTCTAAGGATAATGTTTTTTCATAGACAATTTTTATGAGTTCTATTCCTTTGCGGTAGCGGATTTTTAGGAGATCGATTTCGTGTTCTGAATGAATGTTTCTGATGGAGTCTTCGAGTGAAAACCTTTGATGTAGTTTTCTTAAATACTTTTTTCTTTTGTTTTTATTAATTTGATTTAGTTGGTATTTAGCGGTGGTAAGATTTTGTTGTAATTGATTTATTTTTTGGGCATATTTTTTATTAGTGATGGAGATTTCTATTTGTGTTTGTTTTAGTATTCTTGAAAAAGTGAGACTATCTGAAATTGCAAAACCAAACACTGGGAAGCCTCCGAAAAAAAAGAATAGTAAGATTCGAAAGGATTGATAAAGTGAACGATATGATAATCCCATGATGTGTAGTTTTGAAAGAAAACGGAAAAACGAACTTAATTTGAACTAAGCCATTTTCCCGTTTTACTTTAAGAGTTTATTAATAGAAAATATTTTCTATAAGCGAGCAGCACTACCTATTTTATTTCGTGTGATCATAATGAGTCACCACATAAGCTCCAGAAGCTGCAGCTCCTGCAACAACACCTCCTAAACCACCGGTTAGTGCTGTTCCAATGATTCCTCCTGCTGCATCACAGGCAACAAGCATCAAGTCATCCCAGTCAAATCCCATGACTATGTCATTATCTTCCTCTCCGCCCCAAAGTTCGTAAGATGAAACAAAAACATCTGAAAAGGCATCTGCATAAATCTTATCTCCTTGGCTTAAGGTCATGGATTTTAAATTTGTTACTCTAGTTAATAATGATTCCATAGAAGAAGTTTCTAAAAAAATAGTTTTAAAAATAGCATTTATTTCTTTTCCTAAAGGCCTAGAAATTTTTTCATTATGGATTAAATAAGACGTAATTTTTTTAGATTCAGTAAAATTAAAATCACGAAAACTGAGATTCATCTCTTCTTGAGTACTTATGGATTGATTCAGAGCATTCTGGATTTCGCTTAAGCTATAAAGGTCAGAGAGTTGCTCATGTAAAGATTTTACCAATTCACTATTTAGGAGAGCATAGTCATTATTTGTTTCTATCTGAGACCAATAATCACCGTTTATAACTTCTTTAAGTATCTCATTATGTAACTCTCCGATATTCAGATTTCCTGATTCTTGACTAAATGTACTTGTACTAATGGTAAGGAATGTCAACATTAAAAAGATTAAATTTTTCATAATAAATATTTTTTGTAATAATAAAATGCCTACTCTATTTTGGCTTTTCAGCATACCGCCTTTTTGATATAGAATTTTTGATTTGACTTTATTGAAAAAAGTAAAAGAAATCAAATAAGAAAGATTAGAATGAAATTTTAAAGGATTCACCCATGTCATGAAGATTGTATTCGCCAGCGGAAATAATTATATTCTCTAAGTTTAATGCTTGAGCAACTTCTCCAGGTAGTTCGTATGAATCATTTAATTTAAAAAAACTACCATCGAAATGATTTGTAATGGTTTGTTCATTCATTGTTGATTTGTTTAGTTCAATTTCAAGTTTTCCATTTTTGTTTCTAGCAAAGCCGCTTGCCTCATTGTTCCCTAGAGCGATAAGGTCTTCTAAAGTAGAAGGTGTGATAGAACAAATACCTTGTCCTCTGCAATTGTCTCGTTGAGCACCTAATTTTAATAGAATAATGAACGGAGGTGTTGTCTCGCAATAAGCCCCTAACTCTTTTGGTGAATCGATTAAAGAAACTACATCAAATAATGAAGTAGATTCTTGAATATCAGTTATTCTATCGCTTTCAATAGAGAATGAAAAAACGAATAAAGAAGAGAAGAGGAAAAATAAAATTTTCATAGTTAAATATTTTTTAAAAATTAAGTGCCTACTCTATTCTGGCTTTTCAGCATGCCGCCATTTTGATGCACATCAATATTTGGATGCTTGAGCTATGATGGGTTCAAGCCAAACAAATTTTATTTTTATGACAGTGTAAATGAAAAGAGAAATCAGAAAAGAAATCTCGAAAGTAGGTTCCCGTAAGAGCAAAGCTTTTCAGCTCTGCTCCTACTTTGGATTACCCAAAAAAATACACTGACACGTTAGTTACCTTTAGGTGAAGTAGTCATGATCTTTTCAATAAAAGAGACTGCTACTTCACGATGTTTTTTAACTAAATGTCAGTGTAAGAAAAATGAAATGAAGAACGGAAATAATTCCGTTTTATAGCTTTATATTTTTGTTGTGTCTTTGTTTACTAACGTTGTACATTGATATGTTCTTTCAACTCTAGAAAAGGTAACCGTGGATTTCATTTTTATTTTAAAAAGTTTTTTTAATAAAATATTAAAACTAAAAAAGCCCTCAAAGAGCATTCTTTGAGGGCTTTTTTGTAATCAAAAAAAAATTATATTTTTTCTAAAATATCTTTCGCTTTTTGATGATTAAAACTTCCAGGTTTATTTACTATTTCTTGAATTAATATTTTCGCACCAGCATCATTTCCTGATTTAAAATAGGACATAGCTAAATACCATTTTGCATGATCCTCATAAATTGGATCCTTATCATCAATCAGTTTTTGAAATGCGATATCCGCATTTTTAAAATCCGCTATTTCCAAGTAACTAATTCCTTTAGCAAGTCTAGCTTTTGCATTCGTTTGATTATCAGGAATGGTATTAAATAAATCAATCGCTTTTTTATAATCACCATCGGCATAAAGTTGTCCAGCAGAGATGGTAATATCTTCTAAGTTATTTCCTCGATCTCCGAAGTTTAATTCATAAGCTTGGTAATTATTATTAAAAACATCCTGACCAGATATTGGACCTTGCATAAACCAAAGACCGGCAGTAATGATGAAAATGATTACAGCCGCGTATTTTAAAAACGGAATAATATTGAATCGTTTTTCGGCAGGTAGATTTTTAACTGCGTTTTTGTGTAAACGTTTTACTCTTTCCTTCAAAGCGAGATCACCAAGTAGATCAACATACTGAAGATTCTCTTGTCTTTGTCGAACACGACTTGCAAATTCTTTATTCATGGATTGCAGTTTTTTGAATTCTTTTAATTCAGTCTCACTCATGCGACCTAACAAAAAGTCATCTATTTTATCATCGTCAAATGCTTTCATGTCAGTACAGGTTTAAGTTAATAGCTCTTTTAAATTCGGATTTGCGGCAATGGTCTCTTTCAGTTTTTTCATACAAGAAGATTTTTTATTCTTGGCAACTTGCTCACTTGAAAAATTCATAAGTGTCATGATCTCTTTCATTTTCAATCGCTCGTAATAATAATAGACGAGGATGTTTTTACAACTTTCACCAAGTCCTTTTAACAGTCGATCAAGCAAAGTACTTTTCTCATCTGATAAGAGCGTAGTTACTTGGATTGCTTCTTCTCCAAGCGTATCGTATTCATCAGTCAAAGCTGTGGTCCGTTGATTTTTTTTCAAGGCTTTCAACCAGAGGTTTCGACAAATCGAATAAAAGTAGGCTTGAATATTATTGACTTCATCAAGCCGATTCACCTTCGCAGACTTATACAAAGCAATCAAACTATCCTGAAAAATGTCATCAGCGTCTTGATCCGATCCACTGTTTTTATTGATGTAGCTTGTGATTTTTCTATACATTGCTGAATAGAGAAAATTCATCGCCTCGTCATTCTCACTATAATTGTTTGATTTTAGCTTCTTGACCAAATCTTCATCAGAAAGTTGCCGCATGCTATCTATTTAAGTGTTCTTTTTTTATTTAAAAAGGTAATAAGGTAAACCAAGATATTTGATATTTATACCAAACTTATGTATGTTTATAACATAAAATTCCCTTCAAAGATACTTTTTTAAAGAAATATTCATGACTTGTGTTACCTTTTGTAGGCCTAAAGGTACTATAGTTTAGAGAAGGAAAAATATCCCTCCTCTGACTGAAACAACAATTTTTAATATTCTAAAACAACAACATGACACGTTTGACAAAACTTAC
>CAKZTD010000206.1 GCA_937921595.1 uncultured Saprospiraceae bacterium | reverse complement strand
TTAAGAAAAGCTAAATTAGATCATTTATCGACAGCAGATAAGGTTAGTAGCCATCCATATTTTTGGGCAGCATTTGTACAGTCAGGAAATATTGATCCAATGGTTTTTGAGAATCCAAGATCGAATTATTTGTGGTTACTTCTTATCCCTATTGCTGTGTTTGGTTTCTTTTTTCTAAAATCTAGGAAAACCTCCTAATCGGAATATTTTATTTTATTGAAAATTGAAAGAAGAATCAAAAGGTTCTCTTTTTGCTATAAAAACAAGAGCATCTCCTTCAAAGAAAGAGATGCATCTAGTTTACAGCACAAATCATATGCTAATGATTTAATTAAAATTGCTAAGTCTTTTATGAGTTGTTGGATGAGGGAAATGTATAGATTATACAATCTAATTATCTTGCATGGCTTTTACGACAAGATTTCAAAAGACTTTTCTCACATCCGAAGTCTAAGGCAAGGTAGCTAAAATATCTCGTTTACTAGGTTTAATTATTGAAATGGTAATTTTTTGTCATCTAATAAGGATTTCATCTACAAAAAGCCAACTTGGTTGACCAGGAGAAGGATGCCAGGCAGGGTTTTTACCTAGATTATCGATTTGGACTTTTAGAAATCGGGTAGTTGTTTTCTCAAAAGCGGTTTCAATTTTCCGAAGGGAAGCAGGATTTTGTTCTGTTGGAGTTGGGAATTGTTTAGTAGCTACTTGCTTGTAATTTTTACCATTATCGGAAGTCCATACTTTGATGCCTTTGGGGAAGAAGATCCAGGAGCCATTATTGTCGAGAGCACTAACAAAAACGCTTGACATTTCTGTAGGTGTTCCAAAATCCATAATGGCGGATACGCTTTTTCCTTGCCAGGCCAGCCATTTGCCATCCTTAAAATTTGTGGTCCCTAACCTGAGGTCACTTAATATTTTTTCACCTTCGCCATTACCATTGTATGTTGAGTTAGGAGGAGTATTGATCGTGATTTTTTTTGCTCGTTTTTTTACAGAGATAAAAGTCTCTTCCGCAATTTTACTATCCTTCCATCCGTCAGCCTTAGCAATTGTTTTGATGGTTGTTGTTTTTGAAATTAAAATAGAATCAGCATACAAAAGACTTGTACTATCTGGAGCCGATCCGTCAAGGGTGTAAAATATTTTAGCCCATGGAAATCTTAAATCTAAATTGACCGTTATTTGATTGGTAAACATGGTGCTGTCAGATTTGATTTTTGGTGGACGAAGTTGAGCATTTGCAAAAGTCGCCAGCATTTCTTTTCCATTGATGATGTTTAGTTTTGGAAAAGTGTTTTTTAAATCATTAATTCCTTCGTCAGAGATTTTAGTTTGCCAAAGGTAGAGCGATTTAAGTTCTTTAAATTTTTTCAGATGCTCAATGCTTTGATCTGAAATATCACAAGCATAAAGGTTTAAATATTCGAGATAGGGTAGTGGATTTATTTTCTGAAAAGTTTCGTCGTCTATATTCGTCTGATCTAAAAAGAGCTTGCTTAGGTTTGGAAAATTATTGATGTTTTGAATCAAGTTTTTATCCAAAGATGTGTTTCCAAGATCTAAAATCGTGATGTTCTCTGCGACTTTTTGGATCGTTTTGAAATCGGATTTTCTTAATTGCTTGCGATCTGAAAGTCTGGCTTCCAACCATGGACTTTCATTGCCTAGTGGAAATACTTTTAACCCTTGTTTGTGAATACTTTCGATTTTACTTGAGGATACTGGACTAATCTTAACCGTTGCTATGCCAGATTTTTTCTTAATAAATTTATCTTTTAAAAGCGCTTCGATCTCTGGGTCAGAAGGGTAGTCTGCTACTGTTTTTACAAATTCTGCTTTTCCAGAAATCCACCACTGAAGTAATTTAATTTCTTCGTCGGATAACTGCTTCTTACCTTTTGGAGGCATGTGTTCATCGACCTCTTCTGGTAGATGAATTCTTTGTAGCAATAAACTGTTTTCTGCTTGTTGAGCAATGAACAAAACACCGTTGTCTCCTCCTTTTTTAATGGCAATGGTGTCGGTTAAAATTAATCCGCCTTTGACCTTTCCGGAATTGTGACAGCTGTTGCATTTGGATTTAAAAATAGGTCGGATAAGTTGATTGAAAACTTTAACCTCTTTTATGTTTCCAACAAAAACGGCTTTGGAATCTTTATCTTCAAATGGTTCGAAAAGAAATTCGCTACCATGAGTTAAGCTTCCTCCAGTGTGTCCGGTCAAACCCAAAAGAATGACTCCGCCTGTCAATAAAGCAAGGTATAAATTTTTGCTATTTCTAAAAAAGTAAATACCTATCGAAACTACAGCTGTCGCAATTCCTAACCACTTGTGGTTCCAAATAGCATCGCCATCATATCCTCCTTCTTGAGATAATAAATATCCAAAGCCAGCTGTAATAATTGCAGCGATCATTCCCCAAAATAAAACGAAGGGAATGGCTGGTTTTAATTTTTCATAAGCCTTAAAACGAGAAGCCATTTCTAAAATAGAAGCGAGTATCAGAATACCGATAGGAAGGTGAAGGACTACCGTGTGGAGTCTTCCGAAGAATTGTAATATTTCTGGTAGTTCTGAATTCAATTTGGTTGTTGTTTTAAGTTTTAATTCAAATAGTATTCTGCTTGGTTTTTAAGCTAGAATATCTTTGACTACTTTTCCATGTACATCCGTAAGGCGGAAACGTCGACCTTGATATTTATAAGTTAGTTTTTCGTGATCCATTCCGAGGAGGTGTAAAACCGTTGCCTGGAAGTCGTGAACATGAACTGGATTTTCGACAATGTTATAACCAAAGTCATCAGTCTCCCCGTAAGTTGTTCCTGGCTTGATTCCACCGCCTGCCATAAAAATAGTAAAACTTCTCGGGTGATGATCTCTTCCGTAATTGGTATTGGTCAATGCTCCTTGGGAATAATTGGTTCTACCAAATTCACCGCCCCAAATTACTAGCGTTTCATCGAGAAGACCTCTTTGTTTGAGGTCTGTAATTAATGCTGCTGTTGCTTGGTCAACATCATTGGTTTGTCCTCGAAGTGCAAGAGGTAAATCAGCATGTTGATCCCATCCCATATGATAGAGTTGAACGAATTTTACATCTTTCTCAATCAGGCGTCTGGCGAGTAGGCAGTTGGCAGCGTAGGTGCCGGGAACCATTGCATCAGGGCCATACATCTTATAGGTTTGTTGGTTTTCTTTTGAAATGTCCATGATTTCCGGGACTGAAGTTTGCATGCGGTAAGCCATCTCGTATTGTGCAATTCGAGTGCTGATTTCAGGGTCGCCAAATTCGTCGATTTGCTTTTGATTGAGGCTTGAAATTTGATCGAGCATCTTTCTGCGAGTGACCTTGTCGATACCTTTTGGGTCTTGTAAATAGAGAACAGGATCGACACCGGATCGGAACACAACACCTTGATGTAAGGAGTGTAAAAAACCATTGCCCCAAAGTCTGGAGTAAAGTGGTTGGCCATCTGGTCTTCCGGTACCTCGAGAAACTAATACACAAAATGTAGGTAGATTTTCATTAGCACTTCCTAGACCATAACTTAGCCAAGAGCCCATGCTAGGTCTTCCGGTTTGTTGCGATCCTGTTTGGAAAAAAGTAATGGCAGGGTCATGATTGATCGCTTCGGTGTACATGGATTTGACGATACAAAGGTCGTCTGCGATTTGTGCCGTGTAAGGCATCAGTTCGCTAAACCAGGCACCGCTTTGTCCATACTGTTTGAAGTCGAAAATGGAATTGGCCAGTGGGAAATTAGTTTGGCCGGAGGTCATTCCCGTTAGTCGCTGACCTTTGCGTATGCTTTCTGGGAGATCTTGTCCCCGCATTTTATCAAGTAAAGGTTTGTAATCAAATAGATCCAGTTGTGAAGGTCCACCACTTTGAAAGAGGTAGATGATTCTTTTTGCTTTTGGAGCAAAATGTGGAATTTTTATATTTTCAGGATCGATACTTAATGCTCCGGAAGAAT
Source organism: uncultured Saprospiraceae bacterium (assembly GCA_937921595.1). Classification (GTDB taxonomy): domain Bacteria; phylum Bacteroidota; class Bacteroidia; order Chitinophagales; family Saprospiraceae; genus JAHDHW01. Next base: position 17,297 of record CAKZTD010000206.1, on the reverse strand, counting down.
CTTTTTTAAAACATCCTACTCCTAGCAACGAGGAGAGTGCTGCAGTTCCTAAACCTATGCTGGTTTTGGAAAGGAAAGCTCTTCTGTTGAGTAACATTGATCTTTTTGATATTGGATCGTTCATTGGTTTTATTTTTCTTTGGAGGGCATTTGTAAACTTGCCACTATATGTGCTTGTAAGTTTTTAGTTTTATTTGACTCAGGGGCAAGTTCGGAAACTTGCCGTTATTCATACATTCAAGTTAATTCCGACTTGTCGGAAATTAAACTTAAAAGAGTTAGGGAAAGCATTAAGTTTTTGTAATCGTTTCATCGAGGTTGAGAATGGTGCTTGCGATGATGGTCATAGCTGCCCATTCCGTTTTGTCGATGTCCGTGAAATCTAATGGATATTCTCCGATGTTGATTAACTCAGTTATGCTTGATTTATTCTCTGAAAAATTATTTTTTTGTTGATCGTAAAAACTTAATAGTTCTTTGGATTCATTTTCTTTTAAAGATCTACCTGTTGCTTTTTTAAATATTAACTTAATGCATTCTTCCGACGTTTTGCATTCTTTAATGGTGTTGTATGCAAGAACTTTTGACGCTTCCAAAAATTGAGGATCGTTGAGGAGTACCAAAGCTTGAAGCGGTGTGCTGGTGGACTGTCTTTGAACAATACAAAGGTCTCGACCTGCAGCATCAAAGGTCATCATGTTAGGAGGAGGTAGTGTTCGTTTCCAGTAGGTGTAAAGACTTCGACGATATAATTTATCATTCGTATCCTGAACGTATTTAATACGGCCACCACCGGAAGTCATTTCATCCCAAAGGCCTGGTGGTTGATATGGTTTAACGCTAGGTCCGCCAACTTTGTCAACCAATAATCCACTTATGCTTAGTGCTTGATCTCTGATCTGCTCTGCAGTTAATCGTTGTCTTTGAGCTCTTGCAAGCAACTGATTTCTAGGATCTTTTTCCAATAACTCTGGTCTGATGATCGAAGATTGTTGATAAGTCGCGGAGAGGAGTATTTTTTTATAAAATGCTTTTAGATCCCATCTGTTTTCTCTAAAATCAACGGCTAACCAATCCAATAAATCCGGATGAGTGGGGAGTGCTCCTTGGTTTCCAAAATCGTAAGGCGTACTGACAATGCCCGTCCCAAATATTTGTTGCCAAAAACGATTAACGCTTACTCTTGAAAAAAGTGGATTTTTATTACTAGTCAACCAGTCTGCCAATCCTGCTCTATTCTTTGGATAATTTTCTGGATAAGGAAGAATGTTTTTTGGTGTAGCAGGAAAAACTTCTTCACTTGGTTGATCATATTGACCTCGGTTAAGTTGAAATGTTTTTCTAGGCTTTGGCATATCAGCCATCACCATTATTTTTAGATCATTAGTGTCTTGTTCACTTTTTATAAAGGTGAGTACCTCGTTGATTTCTTTTGGAGTAAGTGTAATCGTTGGTTCTGGAATTTCGCCATAATCGATTTGACCTTTTTCTTCAACGGAATTAAAAAATCCGAAAAGGCTGTAGTATTCTTTTTGAGAAACAGGATCGTATTTGTGATCATGACAACGTGCACAATCCATTGTGATTCCAAGGAATGCGGTTGAGAAAGTTTGGGTACGGTCTGCAACATATTCGACTCTATATTCTTCTGCTATAACACCACCTTCTTGAGTAATTTTATGATTTCTGTTGAAAGCTGTCGCAAGGATTTGTTCTTTGCTTGCATCAGGTAGAAGGTCGCCTGCGATCTGCCACTCTACAAATTGATTGAAAGGCATGTTTTTATTAAAAGCATGAATGACCCAGTCTCTCCAAGGGTACATCAGTCGAGGTAAATCATCTTGATAGCCATGGGTGTCTGCGTAGCGAGCAAGGTCAAGCCAATGTGCAGTTTGGTTTTCTGCGAAAGCAGTGGAAGCAAGTAATTGATCGATTACTTTTTCAAAAGCATTTTCAGAATTGTCATTTATAAAGTTGTCAATTTGTTCTGTACTTGGAGGAAGGCCAGTCAAGTCAAAAGATGCTCGTCGAATTAATTGTTCTTTGCTTGCTGGTGGATTTGGACTTATGTTTTCTTGCTCCAAACGGCTCAATATAAAATGATCAATCTCATTCTTTGGCCAATCTAAGTTTTTTATCGGAGGCGTTTCTTTTTTTACGGGTGGAATAAAGGACCAATGGGTTTTCCATTCTGCTCCTTGATCAATCCATTTTTTTAATATCTCTATTTCATGTTTTTCTATAATAAGATTGCTCTCCGCTGGAGGCATTACTTCCGATGGATCTTGACTGATGATCCTTTTGATTAAAAGACTATTTAGTGCATCGCCTTTTATGATGGCAAATTCTCCTGGCTCTTCCGTTGATTCTTTAAATGCCTCGGATTCGAGATCTAGTCTAAAGTTTGCTTTACGTGCGTTTTCGTCGGGCCCATGGCAGGTATAACATCGATCTGATAAGATTGGGCGGACATGGAAATTAAAATCTACAGTTTCTGGAATGGCAGTTTTAGCGAATGAATTCGTTTCCTCTGATGCTGTACTACAGTTGAATGTAGAAAGTATTCCTATAATACTTATCGTGAATAGGAAGACAATTATTTTCTTTTGATTTTGATGTTCCCTTTGCATGGAACTAAGATAAGGAAGGAGAGGCTAATCTTTTTACTTTTTTTTTAAAAGTAGGTTGATATGTAATGAAATTGCTTTTTTACTTTTTTGAATAAAAAAATAAGTGTTAGACATTTTAGCTACACAAAGTTTTATAGAGCAAAATAAAAAGCAAGAATTGAAGTTTTACTTGCGTTCCGATCTCTATATGAATTTACTTTAACCAATAATGATAAAAGCTATGAAAAATATATTATTCTTTTTAATAGTCTTGTTTTTTACAAGTTGTGGGCTTAAGTCTGCTTTTAAAATAAGAGATGCTTTTTTAATGGAGCATATAGGGGTTAATGATTTTAAACACGAGCTTCCTTTTGAAATAAAGAAAGGGGCGTTGATTGTTAAAGTCGAGTTGGGTGGTAAAGAGCGAAAATTTATTCTTGATACAGGAAGTACAACTAAGATTAATCATCAGTTGAAGAATGAGATAGCATCTGAGCGATTAGGAAAGCTTAAAACATTTGATTCAAATGGGCAAAAAAGACATATCGATTATGTTAAATTAGAGAAAATTCAGGTAGAAGGAGTCTCTTTCTATTCCATTGTTGCAAGTGTGTCTGATACAGAAATACTTAAAAATAGGATCTGTGAAGATGTTGAAGGAATTTTAGGAGCCAATGTAATGAATAAGGCTATTTGGCAAATAGATTTTGATCGCCAAAAAATCATTATTACAGATAAACGAGATAGTTTAAATCTATCTGGAAATGAGCAGAAGATAGGATTCTATTTTGTAGGAAAAGGAGTGCCAATGTTTAATTTGAATATCCCCGGTATTTACCAAGGCGATGTCGCATTAGATACAGGGTGTAATGGTACGATAGCTTTGGGTATAAATCATTTTTCTTCAGATTTGAAATGTGTAGAAAGGGAGTCTTATTCGGTAGGAACATTTAGTTCGAAGAAATATAAGATAAAAACCACTAGGGCCTCTCAAATAAAAATGGGAAAGGCATTCGAAGAAAAAGATGTTTTTGTTGATTTTGCAAAAGATAATCCTTTGGGCCTAGTGGGGATAAAATTTCTTCAGAATTATTTAGTAACGATTGACTGGCGGAATAATGAAATACTTTTAGGAGAAAGAACGGAGTATTCGAAAAAGCAAAATTTGAGTTTTGGTTTTTCTTTAATCGTTGTAGATGGAAAAACTAGAATCGGGTCGATAGTGATTGATTCTCCAGCCTATAAAAAAGGCTTGAGATTGGATGATGAAGTTTTAAAAATAAATGATCTAGACTTTAGGAGTAACCAGCAAGAAAACTATTGCCGTTATATCCATACATTTCAAACCAATGAAACGGTTAAGGTGAAAATACAGATCCAACAAGAAGATTCAATTGTCGAATATGAAATAGGAAAAACAAATTTGGCTAAAATATTTTTTGAATAAATTTTACTTGACCTCCGCCAATACTGCTCGTACTTTTTTAGCTAAATCCTCAGAATTCATGGTGATGTAAAATTCAATTCTTCTATTGTTTGATTTTCCTTCGGTAGTAGAATTTGAAGCTCTTGGTGCAGATTCTCCTTTAGCTGCAACAGTGAGTTGGTTGGAGTTGACATCGTATTCATCGACGAGTGTACGAACAATGGTAGCAGATTGAAGAGCACTGAAATTCCAGTTGTCGGTGTATCGCTTTTTGTCAGATGGTGGTGCGGTATCGGTATGTCCTATTACCTGAACCTTAATGTTCGGATGTTGTTGGAATATTTCTGAAAACTTTTCGAGAATAATTAAACCAGAATCTTCTAATCGAGTTGTACTTTTTCTTTTAAATAAAAAAGACTCTTTGATTTCTATCGTCGCAAAATCATAACCAAGGCCAACGTCAATGTCGTCCGGATAATCTTGAGCGATAAAGTTTAAATTTCCGGTAATCTGTTTGATAATATCTTCATGTGCGACGATGGTCGTTTCGACTTTTGTAAGGTGTGCTTTTAGCTCTTTGATGTATTGTTCTTTTTTAGCTAGATCAGCACTAAGATTTTTTTCAGTAGAGGAAGAAGAACTGCTTAGGTTTTTGATATTACCTTCGAGTGTTTCAAGCTCTATAGTTAGCTCATCTCTGAGCATGAGTAAGATGTTGTTTTCGCCAATACGTTCGGCGAGTTTTAATTCAAGATCTTTGATGGTATTATTTCTAGTGTCGATTTCACTTTCTAGTTGAAGGACTTCTCCGCTATGAGTCGTGTTGATGAGGTCGATAGCTGCCAGGTGTTTTTTGTTGCTGATGCAAGCGGAAAATAATAAAGGAGTAGCAATTAGGAGTAGAAGTCGGTTTCTGAAAGTAGTCGGCATGTTTGTAGAAGTTTGTTGTAGGTTTGTTCGAGGCTCTAAGAGAAAAGGAACAAGTTTAGAAACTTGACCATAGTTTAAATTTCGAATCATCAAGTTTTCACTGGTCATTAGAAATGAAACAATCTAATGACCAGTGATTAGAGAAGATTTTATTATCTAAGTCTGAAATTGCTAGTGCCTAATATTCCGATATCGGTATAAGCGATTACTCGATAGTATCCTTTTTTCAATTTGCTATGCAAGTTATGAGTAAAAGAAACACGTTGGTTTGCTCCGATATTGATTTCTTTTTTCTCAGCAGCGATGATGTCTGTTGATTGATCATTCACCATTACTTGAGCTTTGATTGGATTGTCCAATTTGATAGGAGAAGAAGTCTCATCGGTAATCACCAAATAGATCGGTCGTACTCCGTGATATTTTTCAGGAATTCCAGTCAAGTCAAAACTAGCTTTCATTCTTTTCGCTCTTCGACTTTTTGCTGTAGCTTTATTGTTTTTCTTTTCAAGTTCTATTTGGAAAGCAGATGCTTTAAAATTTTTCAGAGTAAGGCTTTCAATTTCACCTTGCATCGTTCTGTTTAGATTTGCTAAAGCAGCATTATCACCTCTTGCTTTTGATAAGTCTTGTTCGAGGATTCCAGCTTTTTCACGAAGGTCAGCATTCTCTTGTTGCAAAGAACCGATCTGGTTTTGAAGTTCTGCTTTTTGATCCATCAATTGAGAAATCTGAACAGTAAGGCTACCCACTTTTAAGCCTTCTGCTTCTGCATCAGCTTTAAGTTTTGAAATAGTTCTATTTCTTTTAGCTACTCTTGATTTTTCGGAAATTAAGGAATTCGCTAAAGAATCATTTACCATGCTAAGATCTTCGTAATTAGATTGTAAATCAGCAACTTCTTTTTCAAGACTTACTTTTAGAGTTTCGAGATCTGACATTTCAGAAGAAAGTACTTCGTTTTTAGATTGAAGCTTGTCAATTTCTTTGGTTTTGTTCATGCCGGTATAAGTTGACCAACCAAACAAAAGAGCTAATAAAATGGCAATGACTATCGCAATATTTCTGACCGTATTATTCATACTAATAATTTAAAAGATGATAAGAGTATTGTTTAAAAATGGTAAACGTTTACAGTTTCTGGAATCGTATCTGATAGAATAAAGAATTTGTAAGGGTTTGACTCCTCAAAATTAGTAAAATCATTAATATTATAGAATAGATTTCAACTTAGATTTATAAATTTTTGAGTTGTTTTGTAACAAATAGGAGCTATTTGATACTAAGTAAGTAAATGATAGAAAATATTGAATGAATAAGGAACAAGAATTTCTTGGTTTGATCGAAAAACATAAAGGTATCCTGTATAAGGTTTCCAGAATGTATTCGGATGATGATGAGTCTCGAGAGGACTTGTATCAAGAGATGTTGTATCAACTTTGGCGTTCTTTTTCTTCTTTTAAAAAAGAGAGTCAATTTTCTACCTGGATGTATCGAGTGGCATTGAACACAGCGATTACATCTTTGAAGAAAGAAAAAAAGAGCCCAAAACTTGTTGCTTTAGATCATCAGATTTCAATGACGGAAAATGAATCCTCTGCGGACCGAATGGAATTATTTTATAAAGCTGTTCAACAATTAAGTAAAATTGAAAAAGCGGTTGTCTTTTTATACTTAGAGAATTATTCGCATAAAGCCATTGGTCAGCAACTCGGACTATCAGAAGGTAATGCTCGGGTGCGATTGAATCGAGCTAAAAATAAATTGAAAGAGATCTTAAAAAATATAGAAGTATGAATTTAGATGATTTAAAAAACGATTGGGATCAAGAGCCAGATGGCGAAAGGAGTGTTCCAGTTTCTTTACGAAATCTAAAAGGAAAACAATCCCCGGTGGAGAAGATTAGGTTGAATATGAAGCGAGAATTGGTAGCCCAAGTCGCTGCAGTTATATTGGGTGCAGTAGTTCCTTATGTTGTTCAGATGAATGATATGCTTCGCTTTCCTTATTACTTGTTTTATATTTTATTGCTTGCATTGACTATCTATTTTTTCTCTAAGTTTTATTTTTTTTATAATAAAATCGGTCGGATGGAATGGTCAACGAAAGAGAGTTTGTATGATTTGTTTTATGGAGCTAAATTGAACATTGAAATATACAAAGCCTTCACTTATATGTTTATTCCCAATGCTCTTATTTTAGGAATCTTTGTCATTGTTAATAACTTTATTCGCTACGAGCTGCCTATATTTTCAGAGGGCAAGTTTTTTGGATTTTCTTTTACTCATTATGTGTTTGTGTTTCTATTAGCTTTTGGATTTATTTATGTGTTGACGGAAATTTGGGTTAAGAAGTCTTATGGGAAATATGTAAAAGAAGTTGAGGTGCTTATTGAGGAGATGCGAGAATAAAATTTAAGAAAGTAGTTGTATCAACCATTGCCGTTCTGCGAGTGCCTTGGTGTTTTCTATATCCTCGATTAGTTTTTTTCGGATACTTTTGTTGCTGATATTTTGTTTTAGAAATTTTCTGATGAAGCGGATGAGATTTAAATAGTTCTTTTCCTGGTAGCCAATGTTTTTATGTCGCCTGATGTAAGTTTGGAAACTATCAAGTAAGGATTCCAAAGCGTTAATTTCATTCCGTTCGTAATAGATGCGTAATAACATTCGTCGAGCATCCAGCTGATGAAGTTTGTTTTCGAAATTTACAACCTGAATCAATTCAAGGACCCGATCATAATCCGGTTTATTGAAATAAAAAACGGCTTGACAATAAGTAAAATGATTTTCCCTTTCCTTAGGGTTGAGGTGTTGTTTGTATTCAGAAAGATAATTTTCTACCCAATCAAATTCTTTTAAATTTAACCCAAGATTCAAAATGTTTTTATAAGTAAAAAGAGAAAGGATTCCATTCTCTGAGAGTAGTGATTTGTCAAGACCAGATCGATACCATTCAAATGCTTCCCGAATATATTTTTGTTGACCACTATTTAGTTTTTTAATACAATAATTGATGGCGATTAAGTAAATGTCCCGTAATTCAAAGTTTGTGAAATATTTAAGGTTGGTCAAAATGATGTCTTTTAAAAGATCATAATTCTTTTCGAGATGAGGTTCTTTTAAAGTGAGTAAACTATAATAATAAACCGCAACAGCAGGCGTCTCTTTTAGCTCGGAAGTTTTCACGGTTTCTAAAACCTCATCCAACTGTTGATATTGTTGTTTTTGATCAATAGACTTTTGATGGGTGAGGATGGAGCAATATTGTTTTAAAATACTAGAAGTGTAAAAAATATTTAACTGGTCAACAGACTTTTGCATACTGATATCTCCTTTCCTTTTTTGTTGAATTAAGAATTCAGATTTTTGAAACTGTAAAAGATGTTGATGGTAGTGGAAGTCTGTATTTTGATAGATTTGTTTTTGACTGCTTTGAAAATTTTTAGTCCATTCTTTTTCAAAATCCTTGTTTAATCCTTTCTGTTTGAGCTTCTCGCTAATAAAAAATTGTTTTGTAAAACTAGAGTCCTGGAAAGAAGAATGAGCGTAAAACTCTTTAAGCAATTTGGTCAAATAAGAGAGTAAATGTCGCATTTTTGCATCATCATAAACCTCATTAAGGTATATTTTTTTAAAGAGATCTGTTTTGTTGATGGAGTCATCAATTAGAAATGAACCCTCTTTGTAATAATCAAAAAGGTGAATGACATCTTTACGCTTATTGAAGAAAGGAGAACGCAGGAATTTATAGAATTTCTTTAATTCTTTCTTATCGAGACTGTTTAATAGCCTGATTAGCGTATTGTTCTGCATTTTAGCATTAAATTTATTTCGACAAAATATAATTAAATATAACGATTAAATTGTTTAAATGTAGTTTTTGATAATTTTATTTTTCGACAATTGATGAAATTTGTTATTTGTTTTACAATAAAAGAAAAGGATCTTTAGGTTATCAAATAGAATAAAAAAATTAGCTATGATGAATTTCAAAAATATCTTTTTATGTTTTTTAATGATTCTGGGGGGAATCGCAACATCAAATGCTCAGAACTGGAATCGGATCTATGGACCGAGTTCAAACGAGATAGGGGTAGCAGGTGTTGAACTAGCAAATGGAGATTTTACAATCTTGTGTTGGTCTGGGATCACTTACTTGATGAGGATAGATACAGATGGTAATCTTTTGAATAGAGATACTATAGATGCTCTTCAAGAGAGTAAAATGTTAGTCTTGGAAAATGGTGGTTTTGCCCTTTCAGGGAAACAATATAATCAAGTTTTTCCTCATCCTTTTATAAGAAAGTATGATTCGGATAGCGAAGAATTGTGGACGATACTTTTAGACAATTCGATTGTAAGTGATGGTGTCCTTTTACAGATGGTGGAGACATCAGAATTGGTTGAGCTTGAAGATGGAAGTATGTTTTTAATGGTTCGTTATGTGGGAGGTAATTTTGGGGAAGCAGAAACTCATCTTTTTAAAATAGATACTAATGGAGGTGTAATCTGGGATCAAGTGTTTACTGTTGATCCTTGGTTTAAATCAATAGAACTTTCAGCGAGTCCAGATGGAAATGTATTAATAGGGTTTAATCTGGAGTCGACTTCTAACTTATCAAAAATAGATACTTCGGGGAATAACCTATGGACAGTAGGTTTGCCTGGTGACATTTCAGCAAGAATTGCTTCTACTGTGGAAGGAGGTGCTGTGTTTGCAGAAACTAATGCGCAAGGAGATATTATTCCTGATTTTTTTTACAAAACAGATGAGAACGGAACAATCGTTGATCAGCATGATCGTTTGGATATTCTTCATGACATCAATAAGTTGAAACGATTATCGGATGGGTCGTTTCTAGCCTACGGAAAGGCTTTGTCAGGACCACAGCCAAATATGTATATGCAAAGGGTGTTTCCAACAACTGGTACTACCTGGGGTTTTAGGACTTATGATAAATTTCTTGAACAAACTGTTTATGATGTTATTTATACTTCTGATAATCGATTTTTATTGATCGGTTATACATATAACACAGGAGGAGAATTAAAAATTTATATTATAAAAACAGACACAGAAGGACAGTTGGCAAATTATCATGTTAGAGGAAATATTCGTTATGATGCTGATTTGAGTTGTACTGATGATCCTAGTGAATTAGGGCTTGGAGGTTTTCAAATTAGAGCAGAAGGAGTAGATACGGTTTATGCGATTACAGATTCCGTTGGGGATTACACCTTAGGTTTGAATCTTGGAAATTATACGATTCGCGCTTATGCTCCAAATGATTTATGGAGTTTTTGTGAAGAAGAGTACACTGTTGAATTGAGTGAATTATTTGGAGATACTATCATTAATTTTCAAGCACAGCCAATTGTTGATTGTCCTTATTTAGAAGTAGATATAAGCACGATTGGTCTCCGTAGGTGTTTTGAAAATCGCTATTATGTTAGTTACTCTAATGTTGGAACTGAAATGGCTGAGGAGGCAAGTGTAGAAGTGGTTCTAGATGATTTTATGACCGTGGATGCGACTTCAATACCTTATTCTAGTAATGTTGGTAACTTATATATTTTTGATGTTGGCGATTTGGAAATTGGAGGTTATGGTTCGTTTACGATTGACTTTACACTCGATGAAAATTGTGAATCAACAATACTTGGTGAGACACATTGTGTAGAGACTCGTATCTTTCCTCAGGAATATTGTATGACTGATCCTTTGTGGAGTGGAGCGACGGTGGAGGTGTCTGCCGAATGTGGTTCGGATTCGCTTACTTTTTTTATAACGAACACCGGAGTGGGAAATATGGCTGGCCCATTACCGTATATCATCATTGAAGATGAGGTGGTCTTGAGAGAAGGGATATTTGAATTGGATGCTGGTGAAATGATATTAGAAAAAGTACCTGCCAATGGATCAACTTATGTACTGAGGGCGAATCAAGAGCCTAACCATCCTTCGGATGTAGATATCGTAAGTGTTTTTGTTGAAGGTTGTGGAGTTAATGATATGGCGGAAATAAGTTTGGGTTTTATTAATCTTTATCCGGATAGCGATGATGATCCTTTTGTGTCGATAGACTGTCGAATAAATGTTGGTTCCTTTGATCCGAATGACAAACAAGCTTTTCCTATTGGTTATGGAGATGAACATTTTATCGATCAAAATGAATCGATCGAATATATGATTCGCTTTCAAAATACAGGAACAGATACGGCATTCACCGTTGTAGTGTTGGATACTTTATCCGAACTTTTAAACCCGTTGACCATTCAGTTAGGAGCGAGTAGTCATCCTTATCGATTCTCAATTCAGGAAGATGGTGTATTGTCTTTTCTTTTTGAAAATATAATGCTTCCGGATAGCAATGTTAATCAAGTGGCATCGAATGGTTTTTTAAAATTTACTGTTGATCAGGTTGTGGACAATCCAATCGGAACGGAGATTTTTAATACTGCAGATATTTATTTTGATTTTAACGACCCGGTGGTTACCAATACGACTTGGCATACGGTGGGCGAAGATTATGTGATTGTACTGAGTGATCAAAAAGTGTTTTTACCTGAAGTCGAAGTGGACGTTTATCCGAATCCATTTACGGAAGAAGCGGTGTTTGAGTTGAAAGGAATTCAAGGGCAAGGTTTGAGTCTTAATGTTTATAATGCGATAGGACAATTTGTAAGGTCGGAAAGCTTTGAAAATAACCGCGTTTTATTTCAAAGAGACGATCTGACGACGGGAGTTTATTTTTATAATATTTCAAATGAATCGCAAATTATTGCTAATGGAAAAATAGTCGTTCATTAATAAAAAATATAAAGCTAGAAAACTATAAACTAGAAAATGAGTCATTCGATTTTTTGTTATCAAAATTTCGAAATGACTCATTTTTATTTTGCTTAGAACCTGTCGAAGTTTTGTTTTCGATGGCGAAAAAGCTCGATTTAAGGTTTTGATGAAGCGTTTTTGACTTTTCATAGCCAAAGCTATGGGAATACAAAAATGCGAAATCAGGTTCTTAATATTTGCTATCCCTTAATTCGACCTGATTCTTCTTCCAATCCAGATTTTCTATTTCTACTTTTTACTTTGTTGTTTCCAAGCATATAAGAAAAGCTTAGGCGAATCTTTTGGCTATCCCAGCCTCCATTACCTTTGATGTATAAAGCACCAAGGGTACTTGTAATTCTCCAGTCTGTAGTGCTTAAAATATCACTGAAAGAAACTTTTAAATTTCCACGACCATCAAATAATTTTTTCTGTAAACCAACGTCTAATGATCCTTGTGGTCTTGCTTTGAAATTACCCTCCGCAACAGTAGCGGTGTTAAACCATCCTGAAAGTTCAAAGGAGAAATCTTTAGGTAAGGTAAAAGTATGTTGACTATAGATACTCATTGATGGAGCACTGATGTCAATTGCTTTTCCGTCTTCGAAAGCAGAAAAATTCTTGATGTAATATCCACCAATGTTGGTGTAACTATTCCACCATTTTGTGATTGGAATAGAAGCACTGATGCTCATATCGTAGACATCTTGTTCAGCGATATTTAGATAGATTATTTTTGTTGAATTGATACCTGCGGTATCTGTCACCTGAGAAATTAAATCAGTCGTATGACTATAACCAATGCTGGTGGTTAAAAAATAATTGAAAGAATGAGCAAGCTTGATAGAGTTGGTGTATTCAGGATTTAAAAATGGATTTCCTGCTTCAAAAGTTAACTCGTCGATGTTGCTTACAAAAGGATTTAAATCTTGATAATCTGGTCGATTGATTCGTCGACTGTAAATCAATTGCAAATTGTTTTTATCATTGATCTGATAAGTAAGTCCTGCAGAAGGAAAGAAATCGATGTAATCTCTTTTTACATTATCATCTGCTGTACTGATCATACTTTGGAGGTCACCTTCAGAATTTGTTTGCTCTGCTCTCAGTCCTATTTGAACGCCTAGTTTTTTAATCTGTTGGTTGTAAGTTGCATAAGCTGCATTTACGTTTTCAGTATAAGTGAAGGTATTACTTCTCATCGGGTCAAGGAGGTCAATGTTTTCCAGTACATTATAAAAATCAAAAGTATTGTCTGTTCTGACCAAAGAGCTTTTTAAACCAAAACCTACTTTGGCCTCTCCCACAGGAAGTTCGATGTCAACTTTTGCGGTATAGATGTCAATATCAGTTGGGGTGTTATAGCGGTATTTTTTTTCATTAAGTGTGATCGTTTCTGTCGGGTCTTTATAGAGATTTGGCTGAAGTTCACTTCCATCGTTTCTATACTGTCCGTAATCTGCGTCGAAGTTGACAGATTTTCCTTTGCCATCATCAAATTTATAATTCAAGTTGAAATTCAAATTATAAGATTCTCCTTCTCTATGACTTTCAGCGATAAGAATGCTATCGGTTTTTTGTTCGGAAATCATACCTATTGCGGTATTAGAAAGGCTGTTCCAATTGTCTTCGTTAATGGTACCATTGGCCATGATTCCAATGGTGTTTTTCTTGTTGATGAAGTAATCTGTTCCAGCTTTAAAATTATGTCCTTTCCAGCCTCCCCACATGTCTGTTTCTGTATCGAAATATAATCCGTTTTGTTCTCTGAAAAGATTTAGGTAGTTGACATTTGCACCATTATAATGGCTGTAATTTCCAAAAATATTAAACTTCTTAGAACGATAATTGGAAGTAATCGATCCATCATAACTTCGTTTCAGTCCTTCTGAATAGCTTAGGCTAATATTGGCATTGGCGCCGAGTTTCTGGTCTTTTTTAAGTCTGATATTTATAATCCCTCCAGTACCTTCTGCATCATATTTTGCAGATGGATTGGTGATGATTTCGATGTTGTCAATGTTGGCTGCTTGAAGCGATTTTAAGTAAGCAGCAAGATCCTGACCTGTCAAAGGAGATGGTTTTCCATCAATATAAATCCGAACATCACTCTTGCCAAGCATGTTGACATTTTCATTATTATCAACAAGGACACCTGGAGCTTTTTTTAATAATTCCAAGGCATTATTTCCAGCAGCGTTGACACTACCTTCTACATTGAAAATCATTTTGTCGGGTTTCATTTCGAGGAGTGGCCTTTTTGCTGTGACGGTCACTTCCTTGAGTTCGACACTTGCTGCACCGAGTTTTATATTAGAAAAATCACGGTCTTCTTGAAGGTCGAAAACCTCAGAGGTGAAAGACGGAAGACCTACGTAACTTATGGAAAGCCAGTAGGAAGTTTTTGGAATATCAGCGATTTTGAAATTGCCATTATCATCGCTAAGTTCTACTTTTACGAGACTGCTATCTTGGGAGTTATACAGGGCAACGTTTGCGTAAGCAACAGCGTCTTTATTATTGTCGAGAATTTTTCCAGTAATTTTTTGAGCGAATAAATTACAATGAAAAAGTGTGGATAAGATGATGATAAATGTGATCTTGTTTTTCATACTAATTTTTATTTTTGACAAGGCTATGCCAAGCCCTTTAAGTGGTTAAAGAGGTTTCTTTTTAAAAATATTATGATTAAGTACTTGATATTGGATCGGAAAGTAATGGGTGTTTATGCTTTCAGTTGATCCGTACAATTAGTTGACGATTGAATAGACAGGTCTGTTACAGGGAGGTTGCATCATTTTGTCGAAGGAATGAGCTTGCTGGTCGGAATAGTCCATTGTTCGATTAAGCCTTTGGCCAATTCTCGTAATATTTCAGTCATTTTAATGAAAAAGAGAATTGATGTTTGGCTATTTGCTACCTTAGTTTTGAAAAACAATAAGTTGCTATACACTTTTCGAAAAAGATTTTGATTTTAGTGTTTTACTAAATACTCTTTATCCATTCGCTCATTTCTTGTGGCATTCGAAAGTGTACAATAATTTAAAAAAATACTAAATTTAAAATATGGGATTATTTTATTTGAAAGCATTACACATCGTCGGATTCGTTGCCTGGTTTGCGGGATTGTTTTACCTCGTACGTATGTTCGTCTACCACGAAGAAGCTATGGACCGACCGGAGCCAGATCAATCTATTTTAAAAAAGCAATACAATATCATGCAGTGGCGGGTTTATAAAATCATTTGCAATCCTGCAATGATGATTACTTTTATTGGTGGTATTGGAATGTTGATTGTAAATCCTGGTTATCTTCAACAAGGATGGATACACATCAAATTGCTGTTGGTTATTTTGCTTTTGGGATATCATTTATATTGTAAAACTCTGATTAAAAAGTTAGAACGCAATGAACGGATTTATACTTCGTTTCAATATAGACTGATGAATGAAGTGCCGACGCTGTTCTTAGTGTCGATCGTATTGTTAGCAGTTTTAAAAAATGGATTAAATACACTTTTTGCTTTTGGTGGAGTGATGTTGTTTGGAGTAATTTTGTATATGGCGACTAAGATGTATAAGCGGAGCAGGGACAGAAGTGAGAGGTGAAGAGTGAAGTGAGGCAGAACGTTTTTTTGAATTTCAAAAAATATAAATTATGTCTAGATTCTTTTGTTGCTTATTTTTGATTTGCTCTTTCGCTTCCTGTGTGTCTCAAAATAATAAAGAGATTTCTGATAAACATGTTGGTGGTCCTTGCGAAGGTTGCGAAGCGGTTTATGAATATGGAGACCGTGTGTTGTCTGCTGTTGATACTTTGCCGGATTTTGAAATTAGTAGTCCTCAGTTGAAATTGAGTGGGACTGTTTTTCAACAAGATGGAAAGACTCCTGCCTCTGATGTGATCATCTATATTTACCATACCGATCGAAAAGGACTTTATACGAAACGTGAGCCTAGTGAAGGTTGGGCAAAGCGTCATGGATACCTTCGTGGATGGGTAAAAACGGATGCGAAAGGTAAGTATACTTTTTACACTTTTCCACCGGCGCCTTACCCTGGAGATGCAGAGCCGGAGCATATTCATATGACGGTTAAAGAACCGGGTAAAAATGAATATTATATTGATGTCGTTGTATTTGAAGGCGATCCTTTGCTTACTGATGAAGAGAAAGGGAAGCTTGAAAATCGAGGCGGTTCAGGGATCGTAAAAGTTAAGTTGGAACATGGGATCGGGGTAGCTAAAAGAGATATTATTCTAGGAATGAATATCCCTGGATATTAGGAATGCAAAACCCCTCTAGGTTTTAAAAAGCAGCTGACTTTTCAATTACTCCTTTTTCCAAGGCGTCCATCTCGGAATCCATCGTGGAACATTTTGCTGGTAAGTTTTATAATCAAGTCCAAAGCGTTTTTCTAAGGCTGGTTCTTCTTTTAAAGTAAAATAAACATGATTGAGGGCAAAGAAAAAAAGTTGCCAGCAGAGGATGTATCCCGAAGGAAGAAGAAAGGCTTCTGCGAGGAGAATCGCATTGACGCCAGAGATCATTGGATTTCTAACATAACGATAAGTTCCGGTGATGACTAAGTGTTTTGGAGGATCCCAGGGAGCGAGCGTTCCTTTTCCTTTTTTATGAAAAAGTTTAATGGTGGAAAAGAATAAAAAAAATCCAAGAACTAAGAATACAATTCCAAATACTATAAAAATAATCCTATAATCATTTAGCCATTGGAATAATGCTTGGCCTTTGCTGAACCAATATATTAGACCAGGAAAAATGATGACCACCATAAATGGTAAAGAAAGAATAGATCGTAAGTGAGATCGAAAATTTGGTGCTTGAGTCATTCGTTAAATATTGTTATCCCTTCAAATGGATCTCTTGAATGTGCAATGTAAAAGGTCATTCCTTCAGGAGTTTTTGCCTGGATATTTTTTTGAAAATACTCATTTAATGCTGCGGCTTTTTGAGGATCATAACCAGGAGCAAGTTCTAGCCAAAGTACTAATTTTACTTTTTCTGGTTGATCGAGTAATTCAATTGCTTTTGACCAAAATCCAGTTTCTTTATTTAAAAGATACTTTTCTGAAAAGTAAGTCCTAAAGGTTTTGAAAACTTTTCTATACCACCATTGTCGTTGATAATATTGCTCGATGATATCCAACAAACGGAAAGTATCTTCGAATTTTCTAAAATACTTTTCAGCATAAATTTCCGGGTTTTCAGTTAAAGGATTCATAGGATGTTCTCCTTTTTTTACAAAACGCTCCATATAGTTTTTGACCTCGATTAATATCAATTGCTCCTGATGAATAGCTATGAAATCGACACCTTTCAGTCCCGCACCACTAAGATACTGATAGAACCGATGTTCATCATATTTGAATACTTTCCAATCTGCAGGAAATTTAAAATTCAAACCGCTTTCTAAAAATATAGTATTCGGCATGGTTTAAGATACGTAAAAAATAGGTTTTTGATGTCTGGGATAAGTCTTTT
>CAKZTD010000205.1 GCA_937921595.1 uncultured Saprospiraceae bacterium | reverse complement strand
TTCCTCACGCTATATTTTTTCGAAATAAAATATTTTTAAAAATTCCAAAATACTAACATCATGGCACACCATCAAGTAGTCGTAGTTGGCGGAGGAAGTGCTGGACTCTCAGTTGCTTCCTCTCTCAAAGAAAAAAATCCTTCAATCGATATTGCAATCATCGACCCTGCCGAAAAGCATTATTATCAACCACTCTGGACACTTATTGGTGCTGGTGTTTTCCCAAAGGAAGAATCCGAACGAAATGAGGCAGATTACATTCCTGCTGGAGCAACCTGGGTCAAAGAGTATGTTGAAAAATTCGACCCAGAATTTAGCACAATCTATACGAAGGTAGGAACCAAAATCACTTATGACATCCTTGTGGTTGCTGCTGGCATTCAGCTTGATTGGGATAAAATCCCTGGACTCAAAGAAAGTGTTGGCAAAGCAGGCACTGGAGTTTGCAGTAATTATTCTTACGATACGGTTGAATCAACTTGGAAAAATATTCAAAATTTAAAAAATGGTGATACCGCAATATTTACCCATCCGAGTACACCGATCAAATGTGGTGGTGCTCCTATAAAAATCACTTTTCTGACCTCAGATCATTTACGCAAAAAAGGTTTACTGAAAAATGTCGACATCAAATTCATCAAAGGTGGACCTGGCATTTTCGCTGTTCCAAAATACGCAGCTACTTTAACCAAAGAATGTGACAAGTATGGAATAGAAAGGGTTTGGAAGACAGACCTAGTTGCTATTGATGCAGCTAAAAAAGAGGCCACTTTTCAGCACATGGAAACCGGAGAAAAGACGATTGAAAAATATGACATGATCCATGTTACTCCTCCGATGGGACCTCCGGATTTCATTAAAAATAGTCCGCTCGCAGCAAGTACAGGTTGGGTCGAGGTAGACAAATCAACAACTCAGCACGTTCGTTTTCCAAACGTATTTTCTCTTGGAGATTGTAGCAATTTGCCAACCTCAAAAACGGGAGCTGCGATCCGAAAACAAGCACCAGTTACGGTTACAAATGTATTGGCTGTTTTAAATAACATTCCACCTCATAAAGAATATGATGGTTATACTTCCTGTCCTTTAGTTACTGGATATGGTAGTTTAATTCTCGCAGAATTTGATTATAACAAACAACCGATGGAGTCATTCCCATTCGACCAGAGCATCCCAAGGTACAGTATGTATGCCCTAAAAGCTTACGGCTTACCCCGGATGTACTGGCACGGAATGTTGAGAGGGAGAGAGTTTTAGAAAGTTGTCAATCGGTCAAGTGGTCAAGTCGTCAAGAATACGCGTTGACTACCTGACCACTTGGCTAATTTATTCCGCCTATAAATCATCAGCAATCCCCCAATGTAAAACGACCAACTCATCCCTTGACAAGGTCCCTCATTTTAGTAACTTTAGGCACACCAGAACCTCACAACCCGAAAGCGCTTCTTTTACATCATTTAGAATTTCTACCTCCTTTAAAACACTCGCCACCATACTAAATCGCAGGTCTAATGTTTTCAAATTAGTTAGTCTTTTTAGGGTGGAAGGATATTGTCTTAAAAAAGAAAAGGAAGCTTATTTAACAAGCTTCCTTTTTTTAATACATTATAGTTTGCAAAATTTCTTTCGACTACATTTTAACAACAACTTGTTTGCTTATTTTTGCATCATTTTGCTGAACAACAATATTATATATTCCACTTGAAAATTGGCTAGATGAATCCAAGTTAATAGAAAGTTGATTCTGGTTTGTTGCTGTTTCATATACCAATTGGCCCATTTGATTATAAATGGAAATACGGGTATCTTTATTTGTCTGATTTGGAAATGTCAATGTCATTTGTTGATGAGCAGGATTTGGAAAAATATCTAATTGGAAATCTTGTTCGATGTTCATTCCTACAAAACTTGAATGCGCTCCGCCAATACCACCATCCAAATCATTATCGCAAGGCATAAAAGGGTTCCCCTGAGGATCCGTCCCATACCATGCACCATCACAATTATCAATATCTCCATTGTTGTATGTCATATTGATATTATAGGTCGTCCCCATATTGTTGAAAACTTCATTGTTAGCAATGTCCCCCATGTTTCGGATTGTACCTATATTCTCAAGTGTTCCATCATTTGAAAATACAGCCCCCGAAGTGTTTTGAAAAATTCCAATATTGTTTAAAGTTTCCATATTTTCGAATACGTTCATATTTTGAACCATGTTATAATTACCAAATGTTCCATTATTGCTAAAGGTACTCGTGTTAGTTACAGTACCTCCGTTTTCGATAGTCCCTGCATTATCAAACATGCCACTGTTTTCTAAAGAGCTTTGATTACTGAAGCTTCCGGAATTATTAAAAATATTTGAATTGTTAAAAGTTCCCTGAATATTTTTGAACCCATTATTATTATTGAAGGTAGCCGTATTAGTAAATGTCCCTGTGTTGAAAAAATTACCATTGTTATCTAGTTGCGAGCCGTTTTCAAAAATATTTTCATTGAGTATCACTCCGGTGTTCTCAATAGTACCTTGAACATTAAGGTAAGTGCCTGTATTTTCAAGTGTTCCACTATTCGTAGAATTAAAAGCGGATCGATAAAAACCTTCATTTTTAATAATCCCACTATTGTAAGTAGAGCCTACATAGAGAAAATGTTTATTAATCAAGGTGCCATCATTATCTATATCACCATAGAAAATTACAAAGCCTTCTGTGATAATAGTTCCGTAGTTTTCAATATCAATTCCTAAATAATAAATAGAGGAAAGTGGGATAAATACTTCTTTGTTTACTGGAATTACAACATGGTCAGTATTATAATCACCTTCCGTATCAGGAAGTCCATTGTCCCAATTATTGATTTCGTTCCAGTCTCCTCCATTGGGGCCGATGTAAGTTGTTGTTGCATTACTAATATTTGAAAAAAAAATTAATGCCAAAAGCGTGAGTAAAAATTTACTTGTTTTCATTATAAAAATATTTTTTAGAATAGTGTATTTTTTTCTATTCTGATTAATAATTAGGGTTATGTCTTCTTAATTAATAATACAAGTATAAAACCCAAGTGCGCTTTCTTTTGGCGTAGTAATATTTGTAGAAAATAAATCCGGTGGTGCCTCACTTTTAATGCTCCAAGCTAAAATCTTGAAACAGGATCGATTCTGTTCCTTTTTCTTTTTAAAACATTGAAACTAAAATCTGAGGAAGTAGATTTTTGATTTTTTATAATTTCAAAAGCCAATAGATCATTCGCTTCTGTTCCTGAATAAAAAAAGGTCGATTATTTTTTGATCTTCAGGTCTTGTTTTCATCTTTCTCGTTTGTTTTACATCAGGCTATTTTATAGTTTCCACAAAATCTAAAAAGTCATCCCGATTTGACCAATTCTGAATCATCAGTCTATTCAATTTATCCAACTCTTTTAAATCTTCTGGCATTTCTAATTGAACCGTTGAATAAATCCTTAGATCACGCAAACGTTTTAACTGGCCAATCCCTCTTGGAAAAACTTTCAGATTATTAACATCTATATTCAATTTGTTTAGTTTAAAGAATCTAAATAATCCCTTAATTTCAAATACCTTTGGAAGCGTTACTTGTATGTCTTTCAAGGTATCAATATGATCAAAAAGACGTTCTGGAATTTCATTAATATTTTTAAGTTGAAATACAATTCTCTTTAATTGGCCTTTAAAAACATCTTGCTCAAAAACCTGGTTCCATTCTGATTTTAGTAAAGGCGTAAAAGAACTTAAGTATTGATGATTTCGCAAAAAATCAGGTAAAGCTGCTGCAAAAGCTTCTGCCCTAAAAACATGTTCGCCTTTAATATCATGTTTAAAATACTCATGGCTTAGTTTTCCGGTCCGTTTGTAATGTCCGAAATACATCTTAGCTAAAGAATCATCTGGCAGCACTCGATTCAACTTCTCTACTCTAAATGGTGCCGAGCCTGTTGACAAAGCTTTTTGCTTAACTTCGTTAATCTTCCCTCGGATAAAGGTCCGAATGCGATTCCGAAGATTTTTATCGGTACAGATTTTCGCAGATAGCAAAAAGTCTTCTTCGACAGATTCTGGAAGACCATTGGTTTTCACCAACTCCAAAGCAACCGCTTCGTTTTGCGGATCACCAGACCAGAGTAGTTGTTGCAGATTATAAATAAAATCAGAAGGAACATCTTCTTGCTGAAGTAATCCTGGATTTTTTGTTTTACTAATATTTTCAAATTCTAATTGAGAAGCAAAAAGCGTATCTCCATCGAACAAACTTTCTGGAAGTTTTGGTTTCTTTCCAACAATCACAAACTTTACATCGCTAGCAAAATTATTGACCACTTTTAGATCAATTGCTTTTAGTTTATTTTTATAATCTGTTTTCCCGCCATCAATATTTCCATTGATCCAGACTTTATCTCCTGATTGTAATTGGCTCATTCCGATGGCTTTTTGTTCAGGATTAAAGCGATGAATATTCCCCAAAACTAAAAGCGGTAAATTTTTTATAGAATGCTGAAGCGCTTCGAGGGTCTTTGTTTTAATTGTCTTTGTAACTGGCAAATGCTCAAATCCGTACCCTACCCAAAAGAAGATTGCTTCTCTCAAGGATTGGTCTTCTAATTTTTTAATATTCGGAAATATCTCGCGAATGGAAACAACTTCTGGATTTTTATTAGAAACATCTCTACTAATCCAGATTCGTTCAATGCTTGGAAGATTGGCAATCGATAAAGGAAAATATTCGAAATCGTTTCCACTAATTGTCAGGTTATTCAACATTTTTAGATTCCCAAAATCATCCGGCAATCGCTTAAGCCCTGTTTCAACGATTGACAATTGAACCAAGTTCCGTATGCTAGTAAAACGCTCCAGTAAACTTTCTATTTTAGGAAGAGCTCTAAGCTCCACAGACCGAAGTTTCTCATTTTCAACTCCTAATGATGGAAGTATTTTAAGTTCTTGAAGACCATTCAAATTAAGATTTTCTACACTTGAATTAAGACTCAATGACTCATCAATATTTATTAAATCATTACATCTTTCTATATGCAGATTTTTGAGTTTTGATAATTTTTCAAAATTTATATCTAGCGAGCTTACTGGCTGAAGATTCGCTAAATCTAATCTCTTTAAATTCTTTAGATCAGAAATCGATTTTGGGATCTTTTCCAAATTACAATACCTCAACCTTAAAACCTCCAATTCAGACATATTCTGAAATACCTGATCTGGAAGCGTTTTTATTTTCATCGAAAAAAATGAAAGCGTCTTCACTTTAGCAAGTTGAGAAAACGTCTCTGGTATTTCAGGGAAATTCACCGCTCCGATTAAGATCGTTTCCAAGGCTGTACAATTTGTCAAGCTATTTGGAAAAGGAAATGACACCTCCTTATTTCCCAGCATTCGAAAATCAATTTTTTCCAGGTGTTTTTTATTAAAAAAATCTATGTTGATACTTTTCAACTGAGGAAGATGATTCAAGGTTATTTTTTCAAGTTGATCACTTTTTTTAAAACTTGAAAGCGTCTCCAATTTTGGGCACTGAAATATATTCAACTCTTTAAGATTCGGCAGATTCGAAAATTCCTCTGGGAAGTTTGTTCCTTGAAATTGCGAAACCTCTAAGTTTTCCAATTTTTTGCAATTAGAAATTTGTTCTAAAGAGCTAATTTCAGCCGCCCCACATTTAAAATACCGAAGATTAGGAAGGCTAGGAAAAGAGGCTCCAATATCAAAATATTCTCCATTCAATTCCAAATGCTCCAAAGTTGGCAAGGCCGAAAGTATAGATTTCAGGTCGGTAACATTTGGACAAGAAGTAATTTTTAAAACCCGAAATGGGTGTCTTTTTATAATTTCTGGAAGTCCTTTCAACTTCTTAGAACCTATGATACTTAGCCTTGTCAATTTCACCTTTTCCAAAAGCTCCGTTATTTGCGCAAATGGATTTGCATCAGCTTTTCTGAAGGCTGTCTTTCTAAAATCAAACGTTGCTGAATGGAGTTTCGGAAGCTGTTCAATATAATGAAAAAGAGACGATGGATGTTCAACATTTAAATGCTCAACTAATCCATCTTTAGTATTAAACATAAACCCAGTAGAAGTCGTTTTTTCATAATCTATTGGAAGCAACATACATTTTACATTTTTTGCAACAACAACATCGCTACTGCCGGATCAGTCATTACCGCTTTCAAAGCAGCATTTGGAGAACTTACCAAATCTTGCAACATCGACAATCTCAAATCATTCGGAATAATATCCATCTTGATAAAAGATTGAATATTTTTAATTTCATCTTTATCTGGCTTGATGTTATTGAGCGTTAAATAATTGACGAGTCGCGTACAAAGCGTTGCGATGATATCGATTCGAAGTACTTCTTTTTGAACGATACCTTTGATGTGTTTATAAACTTCTGTATCAAAATTTTTCGTTTTAGTAATCGCTTCAGGAGTAATCAACTCCGAAAGATTTTGTTGAATAAACGCAATAAAGGAAGCTATCGTTTCTTCATCCAAACAAGAAGATCCTAGCATTTGAATCAAAGGTAGTTCCTCCGAAAAGTTTTTTATATTTTCAATACTTTGAAAAAACTGAACTAAGGATCGAGGCGTCGTTTGCTTGCCTTGAGCAATCTCAGGATAAGTCAAAACGAAGTTGATACACCGAGAATCTACACCTGCTTTCTCTGCCCAAACCGCCCAGGCTTTCGGGTCAAAATTCATCGTGATGTGCATCATCCGTGTCAACATCGCGTCATCCATCGGGGTTACAGAATAATCACCACCATCAGGATTTGCAGTCAATACGATTTGCCATTGATTCGGAAGCTTCCAACTGATGAGCTCATAATTTTGCAAAAGTTGCATGATGCCTCGAAGGATTCGATCATCAGCTCGATTTACATCATCAATCAATAAAATCCCAGGCCCTTCTTCCGTCGGCACCCAATCCGGGCTACTAAAAACCGTTCGTCCATTTTCGACAGAAGGCATACCCACTAAGTCTCCCATTTCTTCAAATTGGGCTGGTGCAATATAAGACCATTTATAGCCTAGGTTTTCCGCAATTTGCTGAACCATCTCCGTTTTACCAATTCCATGTGTCCCCCAAATACAGATCGGAGATTTTTTATGACCACGTTCTTCAGCGGAAAGATTGGTTCTGATAATGTGCTCTACAAAAGTTCGAACCTCTGTAGAATTGGATTCCATTCCGTAAAAAACGTAGTTGTGTTTTTGATTTGACATTCTTTATTTATTGACCTCGTTTTAATCTAATACCTTTCAAAGTTGAAATATAATAAGTTTTGCTTTTTTATCTTTTCGATTTCAGAACAAGGATTAACGACTTCAGATGCATTTCCCTAGCTCGGTTTCATCTTCAATACTTTCCCAGGCAGATCGTTCCACTCTTTATTCTCCTCTTTCAATCCATTAGATGAGATCAACCAAAGAATTGGAAATCGAGCAGGAGTCTTCGGCACCGGAGCATAACCATCGGTAAAATAAATCAAAGCGTCCGGATGATACTTTTCATTACCATACAAAATCGGAGCATCGAAAGCGGTACCTCCTCTACCATGAATTTTCTCAGGTGGCACTCCTTTATAATCGTACTCCTTATGGATAACCGTATCACATTCCACGACTCGGATATCAGAACCCTGTCGCCAAATAAAATATATTTCTGAAAAGAATTCCAACAACTCTTTTTGTTGAATACTTCCGGAAGTATCAATTGCAAGCAACAATCGATTTCTTCTTTTGACTTTTATTCCTGGAACCGTTCCATATCTTTTGGAAGGTCGACGAATGGTATTTTTTATATAAGAGCTATTACTAGAAGTTGCAAACAATCGAAGGACTCGTCGCCAGTTAAAATTTGGTTTCATATCCTCCAAAATCTTTGCTAATGCTTCTGCTAATCCGGCAGGAAGATTTCCAAAATTTTTATACTTATGCTTAACCCGATCAGCGGTTTGTTTAATCATCCGGTTGGCCTGATACTCCGCAATTTTTCGTTCACCCTCTGAAAGACCTTCGAATACTCCCCAAAACTTATGACGATCAAGTTCTGAATTTTCCTCTTCCAACAAAGGTGATATTTGAACCTGCGGTTCGCCTTCGGTATCTCCAGGATTTAGATTTTTCACCGCATTATCAAAGTCCATCTTTGGTCTGGTCTTAAAAATCAAATCTAATTTGCGGTAATAATACCCTGCATCTTTATCTTTTTCAAGGACAATGTTATACATCGGTTTTAAGTAGGCAAATTGAGCCAAAAGTAAAGCACCTTCCGGTAATTGTTTGCGTTCAATATATTGATTAACGACAAGGTCTGCCGCAATATTGAATAGCTTTTTATTGGGATAATTTTTTAAAATAAACAAATGCTTCAGAACAATATGCAGCATCTCATGCTTGATGAGTCCATAACGATGGTCATCATTTAGTGTATTCCAAAATGCTTCATTGACAATGAGCTTAATGGTCTGACGATTCATCAAAGCAACCGCCGCAGTATCTGTTTGACTTGAAATCTCTTTGGGAAGCCCCATCATAAAGTGGCCATAGAAAGGCTCGGAGAGCAATAGTTTAATACTTGTCTTACTGATGGAATCAATTGGGTTCATAGCTACTGGTCGCAATCAAAAGTTTAGTGAACTGCGAATATAAGTAAAAATACAGTATAATCAAATTAATCAAAATTATCTAATCTGTAACTTTTTTGGTGCGACCCCTTTAAATAAAAGCCTCCATACCCTTATGTGAATTACCTACCGATATAAAACCTCTCTCCATAATCGGCTATTTTTTGTTTACTTTTTAAACAAACGCCCCTTTAATACAGCTATAAAAAGCTCGAATTTTGTGATATCGTGTTGTTGTTCCCTTTTCAGGAAAACCTTTTTTAGTTAGAATTTGTACATAATCCTCTCGTTTACCATCTCC